>JANLWM010000363.1:0-4745 GCA_031364525.1 Chloroflexota bacterium
TGCAGGAGCTCGAGCGCCGCCGCGGCCGGAAGCACGTTCTGGGCGGCGCCGGCCAGGGCCTCGTAGACCAGGACGCACATGAGGGGTCGCATCCGCTTGCCCCCACCCGGTCGCGTCGCGTCGAGCCCGAGGTGGTACAGCATCATGCCGTAGAAGGGTTGGAGAGCGGGGTCGGCCTGCGCCAGAACGTCGCGGATCTCCTGATCGATGGCCACGATCCGCTGGCCGAAGCGGCCGGTCGTTGTCACGCACGACCGATGGTAGCCCGTACCATTGACCGCTGATGAGGTCACGTACGTATCGTGCCGAGGCGATCGTGCTCAAGACCATCGACTTCGGTGAGACGGACCGCATCCTCACCCTGCTCACCCGTCATTTCGGAAAGGTGAGTGTCGTCGCAAAAGGGATCCGGAAGCCCACGAGCCGCCTCGCGGGCCATGCCGAGCCGCTCACCCACGCGACCTACCAGCTCGCGCGCGGCCGGAACCTCGACGTGCTCACCGGCGCCGAGTCGCTCGCCCTCTATCGGGAGCTCCGCGAGGACCTTGGCGGCATCGCCGCGGGCTGGTACATCGTCGAGCTCGCAGACCGCTTCGCGATGGAGAAGGCCCCGTCGGCGCCCCTGTTCGATCTGGTCGAGAGCGCGCTACGCCACCTGACCGCGGGCCACGTCCCGGCCCTCGTCTGCCGCTGGTTCGACCTGCACCTGCTCGATCGCACCGGCTTCCGGCCGGAGCTCGGTCATTGCGTCCAGTGCGGCGAAGGTCCGGCGGAGGAGCCGAACGCCTGGATCGTCGAGGCCGGTGGCCTGGTCTGCGCCCGCTGCGCACCCGGATCCACGGTCGGCGCGCTGGCGCTCTCGGTCCGTGCTCTGAAATCGCTCCGGTTCCTGCTGGTGAGCGACTTCGAGAGCGCCTCGCTCCTGCGCGTTGACGAGGCCCTCGCAGCCGAGCTGGACCGGCACCTCCGCTCGTTCCTCCAGAACATCCTCGATCGCGAGATCCATACCTCACGACTGCTCGACGAGCTGGCCCGCCTGCCCCGTCCAGCCGCCGCCGCCATCCTGTGACCGACGCGCCCGCGCCGGAGCTCTTCGACAAGCTCGTCTCGCTCGCCAAACGTCGCGGCTTCGTCTTCCCATCGAGCGAGATCTACGGTGGAGCGGGATAGACCTGGGACTTCGGGCCGCTCGGCGAGGAGCTCAAGAACAACGTCAAGCGCGCTTGGTGGCGTGCGATGGTCCAGCTGCGTGACGACATCGTCGGCCTGGACGCGGCGATCCTCATGCACCCGCGGGTGTGGGAGGCGTCCGGGCACGTCGAGAACTTCACCGATCCGCTGGTCGAGTGCGCGAGCTGCCGGCATCGGTACCGCCTCGACGAGCTCCCACATGGCGTCGACGGTGCATGTCCGAGCTGCGGCCTCAGGAAGCTCGGCCCGCCCAGGAAGTTCAACCTCATGTTCAAGACGTTCGTCGGCCCCGCCGAGGACACCGCTTCGGTCGCCTGGCTGCGACCGGAGACGGCACAGGGCATCTTCGTGAACTTCGACAACGTGCAGCAATCCATGCGGAGGAAGCTGCCGTTCGGTATCGCTCAGATCGGGAAGTCGTTCCGCAACGAGATCACGCCGGGCAACTTCATCTTCCGTTCGCGGGAGTTCGAACAGATGGAGATGCAGTACTTCGTCCGCCCGGAGGACGCGCCGCGCGTGTACGAAGAGTGGAAGCAAACACGCCGCCAGTGGTTCCATGACCTCGCGGGCCACGACGAGCTGTTCCGGTTCCGCGAGCACGGTGACGACGAGCGGGCGCACTACGCCGCACAGGCCTTCGACATCGAGTTCCGCTACCCGTTCGGCTGGAAGGAGCTGGAGGGTATCCACAATCGCACGGACTTCGATCTCAAGCGGCACGCCGAGTACTCCGGCAAGAAGCTCGAGTACTTCGACGAAGCGGCGAATGAGAAGCTCGTGCCGTTCGTGATCGAGACCGCGGTCGGCGCCGACCGCGCCACATTCGCGTTCCTCTGCGCCGCATATGACGAAGAGCCGGACAAGGAGGGCGTGCGGGTCGTCTTGCGCCTCCATCGTGATCTTGCGCCGTACAAGGTGGCCGTCCTGCCGCTCTCGAAGAAGCCGGAGCTCAGCCTGCTCTCGCGGGCGGTCTGGGCGAAGATCCGGCCGCACTTCCAATCGACATATGACGAGACCCAGGCGATCGGCCGCCGCTATCGCCGCCAGGACGAGATCGGCACCCCGCTCTGCGTGACGGTGGACTTCGACTCGCTGGCGGACCAGGCGGTCACGATCCGCGATCGGGACGACATGTCGCAGGTGCGGGTGAAGATCGAGGAGCTCGTCCCGGCGCTTCGGGAGAAGCTCGGCGCCTAGCGTGGCCGCGGCCGCCGCCGGCGCGATCCTGGCCCTCTTCTTCTCGGCTGGTCTGCGGACGCCGATGCTCGCGCTCCTCTCGCTTCGGCGCCTGCGGAACCTTGCGCTCGTCGTCCTGCCGTACGGTCCAGCCTGCTGCTCGTCGCGCTGCTCGGGCCGTCACTCAGCGACGCCGACCGCGCCGGCCTCCTTGCCGTCGCGGTCGCGCCCGCGCTGCTCTCCGCCCCGGCCCTCGCGACCGCGATGGGCGGTCGAATGGACCGCGCGGGCGCGCTCCTGGTCGGGACCATCGCAGCGTCCTTCGTTCTCGCCCTTGCGCGCGCCGGTGCGACGAGCGGCACGATGCAGAACGCGATGCTCGCGTTCGTCGTCGGCGCCGGCGTGACCTCGATCGTCCCAATGCTTCCCGCCATCGCTCGCACGGCGGCGCAGCGGCTGGGCGATATCGGCTTCGTCGTCCTGCTCGGGGTCGCGGTCGTGGGCGGACCGTCGCTCGACGCCGCCGGGGCGCTGGCCGCGCTCGTGCTCTTCGGGACGACGGCCGGCGCTGCGGCACTGCTCGCGCGGGCGACCGGCACGGATCTCCGCTCCGCGATCGCCGGTGCCGGGACCCGTGACCCCGCGGTAGCGACGGCGCTGGCGTTCGCGCTCGGCGGACGCGCCGCGACCGGCATCCCGCTCTACTCGGCCGCGCTCCTCCTCGTCCTCGGCGCCGCATTCGCGGCTGCGAATCGCCGCAAAGCTCGGTAGTTCCGTTGCGGTCGGACGCGGCGCGGCGGAGCATCGGCGAGTGGTCGTTCTTCCCGCCATCACGGCGATCGTCGCACTGGTCTTCGCGGTCGTCGTCGTGCGCCAGTACGCCGAGCACCACAAGACCTATCAGCTGATGTGGGCCGCCGGCTTCGCGATGTTCGCGGTCGCCGCGTTCGCCGGATATCTCGCCCGGAGCAGCACCACGACCGAGACCGAATATCGCGTGTTCTACCTCTTCGGCGCGATCCTCAACGTGGCGTGGCTGAGCCTGGGCACGCTCTACCTGCTCGCGCGCCGGTCGTGGGCCGATGTGGCGCTCGTGGCGGTCGCGATCCTCTCGATCTTGGCCGCCTACGCGGTCGTCTCGGTGCCCGTCGATCTGACCGCAGCGGCCGACAGCGGCCGCGGCTTTCCCAACGGGTCAATGGCCCGGGTGCTCGCGGGCGTGGGGAGCGGCCTTGGGAGCATCGTGCTGATCGGCGGCGCGCTGTGGTCGGCGTGGATCTTCTTGCGACGGCGCGGCAACGGCCGACGCGCCATCGCCAACGTCATCATCGCGATCGGCGTGCTCATCATCGCCGCCGGCGGGACAGCCACGTTCACCGGCGCTTCCGGGGTCCTTGAGGCCGCGAACCTCGTCGGCCTGTCCGTGATGTTCGCCGGCTTCCTCCTTATCGGCTAGCGAACGCGGCGTCGAGCAGCATCCGCTCCGCCACGGAGCCGACCGATCCCCGAGCTTCCTCGAACGGAACGAAGCGTCCGTTGTCGACGAAGGGGTCGTCCGATGGCGTGGCGTCACCGGTCACCTCGGCAACGAACACCCACTGGATCGCGTCGGGGTAGGGGTATCTGTATTTCGGGTCATGCCGCCGCGGTGTGAGGCTGTGCAGGTGAAGCACGCCGAGGCGCCGCGGCGTCCCCGTTATCGCGCAGCCCGTCTCCTCGCGGAGCTCGCGGATCAGCGCCGCATCAGGCGACTCTCCCGGCTCGCGTCTGCCTCCCGGGACCGCGTGGGTCTCGCCCTCCGACTCGAAGACGAAGACCTGGTCGCCGCGCAGGGCGATCGCGCGGACCGACACGACAAGATCGAGCGGCGGTGCAAGAGCCGTGAGATAGCCGACAACGTCGAAGCGCTGATCGATCCCGGGCCAGTGCCATTGCTCGGTGGCGCCCGGGGTCAGCCCGGAGAGGAACGCCTCAAGATCCGTCACGCCAGAACGCTAGTAGCGCGGGCGGCGCTCATCCGCGGGATCATCGCCGGCGAGGCGGCCGGCGAAACGCTGCGCGAAGGTGGTCGCTGCTGCCGTCACCGCGGCCATGCCGGCGCCCCAAAGCGCCTCTTTCGGTCCGCGGCTCGCGTCCTGGACGTCCGCGACCTCGTTCCGCAGCTGCTCGCGGAACCGCTTCCGCGAGCGGCCCTTGAGCCGGTCGATCCGGCCGCCGAGCCGCTCGATGATGCGCTCGATCTCGGTGTCCGGCGCGCGACGACGGGCCTTCCGGACCTTGTTGGCTATGGTGACGCCCGCGAGCGCCGCGACGGAGCCGAAGGCCCCGAGCGCTGCGACCGGCTGACGCCGGAGCAGGTTGCGCGGATCCACGTC
>JANLWM010000040.1:0-23691 GCA_031364525.1 Chloroflexota bacterium
GGACGGCCGTCGCGCCCGCGCATCGCGGTCACGCCCTCGGCATGTGGCTCAAGGCCGAGATGCTGGACCGGCTGCTACGCGACTGGCCGAGGGCTCGGTTCATCCGGACCGGCAACGCGAAGGTGAATGAGGCGATGCTCCGCATCAACACCGAGCTGGGCTTCCGGCCGGCCTGGTCTGAGACGTTCTGGCAGGTCGAGACCGCGAAGCTGGCCGACGCGTCCCGGTAGTGGATCTGCGGATCGGCCACCTGTACCCCGATCTGATGTCGATCTACGGCGATCGCGGGAACGTCACTGCGCTCAGCCAACGGGCGGCGTGGCGCGGCATCGACGTCGAGACACGCACCTTCACCGCGGGCGAGGCGCGGTTCGATCCGGACTGGGCCGACGTGTACTTCTTCGGAGGTGGCCAGGACCAGGGGCAGGACCTCGTCGGCGCAGACCTCGCGGGGCCGAACGGAGATGCGCTCCGCCGCTCCATCGCCGGTGGCGCTGCGGTCTTCTCCGTCTGCGGCGGGTACCAGCTGCTGGGCAAGGAGTACGTGCCCGACACCGGTGCGCCGATCCCCGGCCTCGGCGTCCTGGATGTCACGACGCGCGCCGGCAAGGTCCGGTTCGTCGGCAACCTGCTCTGCGAGACCGATGAGGGGAAGATGCTCATCGGGTTCGAGAACCACTCCGGATACACCTACCTCGGCCCGCAGGCCAAGCCGCTTGGTCGCGTAATGGCCGGACACGGCAACAACGGCACGGACAAGACGGAGGGTGCGGTGCAGGGGAAGGTCATCGGCTGCTACCTCCACGGGTCCGCGCTCCCGAAGAACCCGTGGCTCGCGGATCAGCTCATCACCTGGGGTCTCGCCCGGCGCCACGGCGCCGTCGAGCTGGTGCCGCTGGACGACACCGACGAGGACGCCGCGCGGGCGCAGGCCACGGAGGTCGCGAAGACCCGCACCTGACCAGTACCCGCGTACCGGTCCTTCGGCCTATCGCGTCCTGATCTCCGCCGGCGTGTCATCGCGTCGTGCTGCGATCGCTCCGGGCGCTGTGCGCGGTCTCGGTCTTCGCCGTCGCGGTCCTTGGACCCGGAGCGCTCCTGGCCGCCGGGGACGATGGTCCGCCGCGCCCGCCGCGCGCGGATCGTCCGACCCGAACGGTGCTTCGGCCGTTGGAAGCTCCCGACCTCGCGCCGCTCCGGCTTCCGGTGCCCAGCGCCAAAGAAGCGGTCATCCTCGTGTCGGGGATCAACAGCTTTCCCCAGGACCCCACGTTCGATGCCCTGATCGCGAAGCTGTGGAACGATCCGCGCTACCAGATCTACCGGTTCGGGGCCGACCCGACATTTCCCTACGACGCGCTCGGGGATCTCGACGTCAACGCGCGCAGCCTCCGCGACGAGATCCGCACGATCGCCGAGACGCATCCGGCGGTGCACGTCGTTGCGCACTCGATGGGCGGGGCCGTCGCGGACCGCGCTTTCGCCGCGGGGCTCTCGGCGCGTGACGGGGTCGCGACCTACATCGCGCTCGCCGCGCCGCATAACGGATCGGCCACCCTGGCGGCCTCCGGTTCGGCCCTCGCGCTCGCGGGAGACCGGTCGCTCGAGGTCCGCGCGGCCTTCTCGCCGAAGCTCGATCCGGGCAGTGACGCCGCCAAGGGTCTGGCGCGGACGCGGCCCGTGCCGCCGCCGGCCGGAGTGACGCGTCTGGATCTGCGAATGTCCACGGACTGGACCGTGACGGCGCGTGACGCCACGGATCCCGGCGTGGAATCCCGGGTGTTGATCCCGGCAGATCTTCGCGATGTTGCGGACGGTCACGGCGGCATCACCCGGGACCCTGAGGCGCTTCGTCTGATCACGTCCACGATCCAGGCCCGAGCCGTCCCGGCCGACACCCGCGGCGTCGAGGTGCGGTCGGCTGCGGATCGTCAGTCCGGCATCGCCGACGCGCTTGCCTTCGGGATCCAGCTCGCCGCGTTGCTGATCGGTGCCTGGATCTGCGTCACCCTGTACTGCGCGCCGTACATGCGCGTCTTCACCCGGCCCCTCGCGATCCAACAGCTGCGCGCCGTCCGCCGCAAGTGAGCGGTGACCGCGGCCAGGCTCTCGTCGAGTTCGCGCTCGTTCTTCCGGTGTTGCTGATCCTCGCGCTGGCGATCAGCGAGCTCTCGGAGCTTGGTGTGGCGCGGCTCGCGCTCACGCATGCGGCCGCCGAGGGTGCGCGGACCGTCGCGCTGACGAACGACGATCACCTTGGCCGGGCCAGCATCGCGGCGGCCGCCGCGCCGCTTCGGATCGGAGCGATCCAGGTGTCGATAGATCCGCCGGCGGAGCAGCGCGGCTCCGATCCGCGCGGCACGCTCGTCTTCGTTCATCTCCGGTATGCGGTCGCGGCACCGTTCGCGTTCGTTGGTCCCCTCATCGTGCGTGGCGATGCCGCCCGTTCGATGGAATGGACGCCATGAGGCGCGACGGCGGACAGGCGCTCGTGCTTGCGGTGCTCGCGCTCGGGATCGCCGCCGCGACGATCGTTGGACTGCGCAGCGCGCAAGATCGCATCCTGGCTGACGCCCGTGAGCGGCGGGCGGGGGAGGCGGCCGTCGAGGCGGCGGGTGCGGCGCTGGCCGACGCGCAGCTCGGGTTCCTCGCATCGGAGCATGAGGAGATCGGCGGCGCGCGACGACTTCCGAGCCGAGCGGAGCTCGACGCGTTCGTGGTCGATGGACTCGTCGTGGCACGCGTCCGCGCGGCGGCGGACGCGCTCGCCTTCGCGAACGGGGGCGGAGCGATCGCCGAAATGCGGATCACAGTTGCGAGCCGAGCGATAGAGATCGACCTCGCGCTCGGCGGACACCGGCAGCGCGCGTCGATCGACGGTCGATGCTGCCGACCCTGACCGCCGCCGCGCGCCGCAGGCCACCGCGCCGGGCGATGCTCGGCGCGGGCGGCGCGTTCCTCCTGATGCTCTCTGCGGCCATCGCCGTCCGGGGTCCGGCGCCGGCGGTCGGCGCACCCCCGGCGACGTTGGCCGAGGCCCTCGCACCCAACAGCTGGGCCATCTCCGTACCGGTGAGCTGGTTCGCGGCACCGATCGCCGGCTTACGTCCCGGCGACCGCGTCGATGTCCTGGCGCTTCGTCCGGGTGATCGAGCCAGCGCGACGGTCGTCGCGTTCGACCTGGTCGTTGTGGCCGCGGACGATCGGGCGGTGATCTTCGGGACCGGGGCGGACGACGCGACCGCGCTCGGCATCGCCCGCGCGACCGGACAGCTGCTCATCCCGTTGCTGCGCTCGCTGCGATGATCCGGGTCGCTATCTGCGGCGGCGACGAGCTCCGTTCGTCGTGCGTCACCCTGGGGCTCGAGGAGTCGTCCGCGCCGCGCATCGTGCTGGCGGACCTGCGCCATCCGGGCGCGGCGGAGCAGGCCGCGTCGTACCCGCCGGCGCTACCGCGGGTCTTGATCGCCATGCCGGAGCAGGCGGCCTGTCTCGCCGCGCTCGGTGCCACCACGAGCCGGCTGATCGCGTCGGCGGACCCGGCGTCCATCGGTCCGCTCATCGCCGAGCTGGTCCCCGATCCGGCTCGTGAGCGAACCCGCGTGGTGACGCTGACCGCCGCGCGCGGCGGCGTGGGCCGCACACTCTGCGCGGCCAACCTGGTCCGACGGCTCGCTGCGGTCGGCAGCGTCCTGGCGGTCGACGCGACCGGCACGGGCGCGCTCGCCTGGTGGCTGGGCGTTGAGGCCAGGCCGTGGTCCGAGCTCGAGGTCCTCTCCGCCGAGCTGCGCGCCGAGCACGTCGAGCTCGTCGCGACGCCCGTCGCGTCCCGGCTGACCCTTATCGGCGGGGCGCCGGCCGTTCCGTCGCTGGAAGCGCTCATCGCGACCATCAGCGTCGCACGCACGCTGGCCGATCTGGTGGTCGTGGATGCGCCTCCGCTCGCCGATCATCGGGCCCAGGCCTGCGCCGCGCGGAGCGATCGGGTGCTGGTGCTCTCGTATGCGGATGCCGCATCGGCCGCCGCCCTGGAGGCGGCGGTCCTGCCTGATGCCGCGTGGCTCATCGGCTCGCAGGCGGTCATCGATGGTGCGTTCCGCGTGCTGCCGCGCGATGAACGCGCGATCAGTGGCGCCCTGGAACGCCGCGGATCCACCGGCGGCACCCTCGGTCGGGCCTACGACGAGCTCGCGGAGCTGCTCGCGATCGACGCGTCGTGATCACCGTGCGCGATCGGCTCGAGGAGGCACTCGTGCTCCGGCTTCGCGAGGCCCCCCTGGGCCGGCCGGGGAGCGAGCACCTCGGCGGGCAGATCCGCGAGGCCGCCGCCGCTTTGCGGATCGCGCTGTCGACTGCCGAACAACGGTCGCTCGAGCGGTACTTCGAGGACCGATTCTTCGGTCTCGGCGCGATCGCGCCGCTGCTCCGCGACGAGCGGGTCAGTGAAGTGATGGTCAACGGGACCCGCGGCGTGTGGATCGAGCGCGACGGCCGCGTCGAGGCGACAGCAATACGGTTCCGCGACGCAGAGGAGATCCTCGTACTCATCGAGCGGCTCGTTGCTCCGCTGGGCCGGCGCATCGATCTCGCTCAGCCGCTCGTCGATGCCCGACTCCCGGACGGATCGCGTGTCCATGCGGTCATTCCGCCGATCGCGCTCCAGGGTCCGATCCTGACGATCCGCCGATTCTCGACGCGACCGCTCGATCCCGACGATCTCGTCCGCGGCGGCACCGCTTCACCGGCGCAGATGGCGTTCTTGGTGGATGCAGTGCGCGCGCGGCGCAGCATCCTGGTGTCCGGCGGCACGTCGACCGGCAAGCCCACCCCGCTGACCGCGCTCGCGTGCGCGAACGGGGACGACGAGCGAGTCGTCACGATCGAAGACGCCGCCGAGCTGCGCCTCCCCCAACCGAACGTCGTCGGGCTCGAGACTCGGCCCGCCAGCGTCGAGGGCCTCGGCGCGATCGACACGCGGACCCTGCTGCGCAACGCGCTGCGCATGAGGCCCGACCGCATCGTCGTGGGCGAGGTCCGCGGCGGCGAGGCGCTGGACATGCTCCAAGCGATGAACACCGGTCATCGCGGCTCGCTCACGACCGCGCATGCGAGCAGTGCGTATCGGGCCCTCTTGCGGCTGGAGACGATGGCGATGATGGCCGGTGTCGATCTGCCGCTCCCGGCGATCCAAGAGCAGATCCGTCGTGGGATCGAGATCGTGGTGCATCAGGAGCGCGATCGCGACGGACGTCGGAGGATCGTCGAGGTCGCGGAGCTCGATCCGGACGCGGATGGGCGATACGTCTTGCACCCGATCGGTCCGTGATCGCCGTGATGGCGCTCATCGGCACGGCCTTGCTCGCGGCCGCGATCCCGCGAGGCACGCTGCTGGCCGCGCTCCGGTCGCGGCGCGCGAGCAGCGCCACCCGGGCCGCGCTGCCGGCGCTCATCGACGCGATCGCCGCCGCGCTCGCCGCGGGCCTGTCGCTCGAGCTCGCGTTCGCCGAGGTCGCACCGACCCTTCCGGCGGCGCTCGCGCGCGCGACGGCGAGGGTCAGCGCGTCCCTGCGGCTCGGTGAGCCCGTCGAGCGTGCCCTCGGGGCCTACGACGAGGTCGTGTCGGCGGCTGAGCTGGCCCCCTTCGTCATCGTGCTCGGGGCGTTCGCCCGGAGCGGTGGCCGGGTCGGGCGGAGCCTCGCGCGCGTCGCCCGACTCCTGCGCGGTCGGTTGGCGCTCGACGCCGAGCGGTCCGCGCTCACCGCGCCGGGCCGCTTGTCGGCCGTGGTCCTAGTGGCTCTCGCGCCCCTCGGCGCGCTCTTCTTCGCGATCCTCACACCGTCCTACCTCGCGGCGGTCGCCGGACCCGGTCGCGGGCTCGGCGCCCTGGCCGTCGGGCTCGAGATCCTGGGCGCGGCCTGGCTGTGGCGCCTCGTGCGCGCTCCATCCGATGCGCCCGAGCTCGCTGCGCTCGTCGACGCGGTGGTCGTTGGTCTCGACGCCGGCCTGTCGTTCGAGCTCGCGCTCGCGATGCTGGTGGCGCGGTCGCCGCGGGTCGCGCGGCTGCCCGAAGCAAGGCGCCTGCTCGCGGACCTCCGGCTCGGACGGACGCCTCGCGCGGCGTTCGCGGCCTTCGCCGCGTCGGGTCCGGCTGAGGCGCGCATCGCGGCACTCGTGGAATCCGCGTCGCGGTTCGGCGCGCCGCTCGCCGAGCTGCTCGTTGCGCAAGCCGATGCGCTTCGCGAGGCGGAACGCCGGCACGCGGAGACGGCCGCACGCCGCCTACCGATCCTGATGTTGTTCCCGTTGTCCCTCTGCGTGTTGCCGGCGCTGCTGATCGTGTTCCTGGGTCCGCCGCTGTTGTCCCTGCTGGGGTGACCGGGCGAGCACCCCGAGGTGCCCGCCCGCAGCGACGGTTACGCCTTGATGACGTAGGTCTTCGCGAGCTTGTCGTGCCAGCCCTGCTTGTTCGGGTCGAACGCGACCCAGATCACGCCGATGAAGAGCGCGATGCAGCTGATGATCAGCCCGACGTACCGGATGAGCCCGTCGACGAGCGTGAGCTCGCTGCCATCCGTCTTCACCACGCGGATCTTGAGGGCGCGGTTGCCGATGGTCTGCCCGTGTCCATACGAAGACCAGAAGTACAGGTAGTACGCGACGCCGAGGAGCGTCGAGAGCCCACCCGTCGCGTCCATCCGCAGGATCCCGGTCAGGATGCCGCCGACGATGGCAAGGAGAACGAAGTCGATGATCGTTGCCAGGGCGCGTGGCATGAAACCGATCTTGTCCGTCGTCGGATACGTGTTCGCTACCGCTGTGGCGGCCATATGACCACCCCCTTCTTCGGCGGCGAGTGTACCGAGGAGACCGCCGAATGGGTTAGTACCGCTTTCCCAGTTGCTCCCGGACTGTTCCGCGCACAGGCTCCCGGTGAGAAAGGGGGCACAGCGTGGAGATCCAGCGCTTCCTTCGCGAGGACGACGGTCAGGGCCTCGTGGAGTACGCACTCATCATCGCCGTCATCGCGATCGCCGTCATCGTGGCAATGGTCTTCCTGCGCGGCCAGATCCAGAACATCTTCAGCAACATCGGGAACAACCTGACCTAGGCTCACGCGCGAGAGCGATCACCCGAGCGGCGCTCGCCCCACGGCGGCGCCGCTCTTCGCGCCCAGGTCCAGACGAGCGCAGATGGGAGCGGGATGGATCCGTTGCGGTTGGCCCAGGACGTCGTGCTCGTTGCCTTCGTCGTGACGATCATCGTCACCGACTGGCGCTGGCGGCGGATCCCGAATGTCGTCACCTACCCGACGATGCTCGTGGGCCTCGCCTTGGCGGCGATCGAGGGTCTCCCCGGGCAGACCTTCCAGAATGGTCTGCTCGACCACGCCGCCGGTCTCGCGATCGCGTTCTTCATCAGCTATCCGATCGTCGCCCTGGGCGGCATGAAGGCCGGCGACGGGAAGTTCCTCATGGCGGTCGGTGCCCTGCGGGGAACGGCGTTCCTCTTCCAGGCCGGTGTTTACGGCGCGCTCATCGGCGGCATCATCGCGATCGTGTTCATCGCCGCGCGGCGCATCGAGGCGGCGCGAGCCGGCGACGACTCGAGCTTCGGGCGCGTCCTGAAGAGCTGGATCCCGTACGGCATCGCCCTCGGACTGGGTGCCCTGGCCGCGCTGGCGGTCGAAGTAAGCCGCATATCATGAGCGACGTCCATGGCTGACAAGATCCGCATCCTCGTGGTCGACGACATCGTGGAGACGCGCGAGAACCTGGCCAAGCTGATCGGGTTCGAGCCGGACATGGTGATCGTCGCATCGGCCGATGGGGGCCAGCAGGCCGTCGAGTTCGCGAAGAGAGAACGGCCGGACGTCATCCTCATGGACATCAACATGCCGGATATGGACGGCATCACCGCGACCGAGATCATCGCGAATACCGTCCCCGAGTCGCCGATCATCATGATGAGCGTCCAGGGCGAGCAGGACTACCTGCGCCGCTCGATGCTCGCCGGCGCGCGCGAGTTCCTGGTGAAGCCGTTCTCGGCGGACGAGCTCGTGAACGCGATCCGTCACGTCCACGAGATCGAGAAGGTGAAGCGGCAGCGCTACCAGCAGGCGGCGCCCTCGCAGCAGCAGCAGCCGAGCCTGACCTCCGTATTGCAGCCCGACCGTGGTCAGATCATCACCTTCTTCTCGCCGAAGGGCGGCGTGGGTCGGACGACGATCTCCACGAACCTCGCGGTCGCGTTGCACCAGTCCACCGGGAAGCCGGTGGTCCTGGTCGACGGCAGCCTGCCGTTCGGGGACATCGCGGTGATCCTCAACATGAGCCCGAAGGCCAAGACCATCGCGGACCTGGTCGGCTCGTTCGATCAGGTGGACGCGGAGGTCCTCGAGTCCGTGCTGGTCCAGCATTCGACCGGGATCAAGGTCCTGCTCGCGCCGCCCACGCCGGAGGCCGCGGAGCTCATCACCGGTGCGAACATCAAGAAGATCCTCGAGACGCTTCGCGAGCACTACGCCTTCGTCGTGGTCGACACGTGGCCGTCATTCCAGGAGCAGGTGCTCACCATGCTGGACGTCGCCGACGTGATCCTCACGCTCATGACCCTCGAGATCACGAGCCTCAAGAACGTGCGGGTCTTCATGGAGATCGCCGAGAAGCTCGGGTACGACGAGCAGAAGGTCCAGCTGGTGGCCAACCGGAATGACAGCTCCGGCGGCATCAAGGCCTCCGACGTCGAGGCAAGCCTCGCCCGGAAGATCCCGCACACGATCGTGTCCGATGGCCGTGCCCTCGTGCTCGCCGTGAACCGCGGCGTCCCGTTCGTGATCAGTCACCGGGACAGCCAGGTGGCCAAAGACATCTTCACCCTCGCCGACAAGCTGTCGGGGGCCAGCGCCGCCGCGGCCGCCGGCACTGCGACACCGCAAAAGGCGGCACCCAGACAGGGTCTGCGGCTCTTCGGGGGCGCCCGCTAGCCCCCGGACGGCCCCGGACGTCCCAGGACGGCGTCAACTCGGTCTACGAGACCGGCCAATAGCCCAAAAGTGCCCCTTCCGAAGCATCCGGTGCCGCCGTTAGGGTCGTAGACTCGCGCGAAGGGAGCCCCCTGAAGGCGCCCCTCCGGCGGAAATTGGGTCTGGAGCAGCTATGTCGCTTCTGAGGCGGATCGAAGGTCAGCGTCCCGCCGGTACCCCGGAGGCGCCGGGTGGCCCAGGGGCCAAAGGCCCGGACGACGGACCGATCGGCTCGCAGCCCCCCTCCGCCGGACCGCTCACCCAGACCGCGGCGCCGGCCCGCGACACGAACCGTGATCTCCGTCAGACGCTGCAGACCCGGATCATCAACAACCTCGATCCCCGGCTGAACCTCTCGGACATCAAGGCTGTCCGCGCCGAGATCGACAACATGTTCAACCGGTTCATCGACGAGGACGGGACGGTCATCACCCGCGTCGAGCGCCAGCGGATGCTTGAGCAGATCGTCGATGAGATCCTCGGGTTCGGGCCGATCCAGCCGCTGCTGAACGACGACTCGGTCACCGAGGTCATGGTCAATGGACCGTTCCGCGTCTACGTGGAGCGCAAGGGCAAGCTGCAGCTCTCCGACGTCACGTTCCAGAACGACGAGCACGTCTCGCGGGTCATCGAGCGCATCATCGCGCCGATCGGCCGCCGTGTTGACGAGTCAAAGCCGTTCGAGGACGCGCGGCTTCCCGATGGCTCCCGCGTGAACATCATCATCCCGCCGCTCGCGTTGAACGGACCGGTCATCACCATCCGGAAGTTCCCGAAGTACCGCATCCAGGTGGCCGACTACGTGAAGTTCGGCACCGCGACGGCCGAGATGATGGAATTCCTGCGGGCATGCGTGGAAGCGCGGCTGAACATGTTCATCTCCGGTGGCACCGGATCTGGGAAGACGACGCTCCTCAACATCATGTCGGGCTTCATCCCGGAGGACGAGCGGATCATCACCATCGAGGACGCTGCTGAGCTCCGGCTGGTCCAGGATCATGTCGTCCGGCTCGAGTCCCGCGCAGCGAACATCGAAGGCAAGGGTGCCATCACGATCATGGATCTCGTGAAGAACTCCCTCCGGATGCGCCCCGAGCGGATCATCGTCGGTGAGATCCGTGGCGGCGAGGCCCTGTCGATGCTCCAGGCCATGAACACCGGTCACGACGGCTCCCTGTCGACCGGCCACGCGAACGCTCCGCGCGACATGCTCTCGCGTCTTGAAACGATGTGCCTGATGGCGGGTATCGATCTGCCGTCCCGCGCGATCAAGGAGCAGATCGCGAGCGCTCTTGACGTCATCGTGCAGATCTCCCGGTTGAAGGACGGCTCGCGCCGGATCACGCACATCACCGAGGTCCAGGGCATGGAAGGCGACCAGATCGTGCTCCAGGACGTCTTCATCTTCGAGCAGACGGCCTTCGTCGACGGGAAGGTCATCGGCAAGCTGCGGCCCACCGGCATCCGGCCGAAGTTCTCCGAGAAGTTCGAGGCGGCCGGCATCCGGCTGCCGCAGGGCGTCTTCGGGGATATGTCCGCGGGGCTTCGCTAGGTGGAGTACGTGCTCCCTGCCGGTGTCTTCATCGGCATCCTGCTGACCTTTGCCGGGCTCTCGAGCGTGCTCGGAGGTGGCAGCCAGAGCGTCGAGGCCCGAATGGCCCGCTACGCCGGCCCGAACGCGGGACAGGCCGCCGTCGAGGCGGCCGACAAGAAGAAGAAAGCGAAGAAGAAGCGCGATCGCAAGGAGATCGACCCGTTCGCCACACTGTCAGCGGACGTCGAGGACAAGCGTTTTGCCACGAAGGTCGCACGCGATCTGGCCCGCGCCAACCTGAAGCTGCGGGTGGCGGAGTACTACTACATCCGCATCGGCATGTCGCTCGGATTGGGCGTGCTGCTCTTCGTGTTCCGTGATCCGGTCTCCGGCGTCATCGGGTTCTTCCTCGGCTACATGCTCCCGCGTTTCTGGATCGGGCGAAAGATCGGCGGTCGGCTGAAAGGCTTCAACAAGCAGCTTCCCGACACGATCGTCCTCCTCTCCAACTCGCTGCGTGCCGGCTCGAGCTTCCTGCAGTCGATCGAGCTCGTCTCGCGCGAAGGCGCCCCGCCGATGAGCGAGGAGATGGGCCGCGTCGTCCGCGAGGTCAACCTCGGCCTCGGCATGGAGGAGGCGCTCGCGAACCTGGTACGGCGGATCAAGAGCGACGACCTCGATCTCATGGTGACCGCGATCGGCATCCAGCAACAGGTCGGTGGGAACCTCGCGGAGATCCTCGACACGATCGCATTCACGATCCGCGAGCGCGTCCGCATCAAGGGTGACATCAACACCCTCACCGCCCAGGGGCGGGTGTCCGGATACCTCGTGGCGTTCCTGCCGATCGGCCTCGGAGTGGCGCTGAACGCCATCAACCCGGCCTTCATGCAGCCGCTGTTCACCGAGACGATCGGGCGGATCCTGATCGCGGTCGGCGCGGTCATGATGACCATCGGCTTCCTTGCGATCCGCAAGATCACGGACATCAAGGTCTAGCGGTGGAGATCGTCCTCCCGCTCATGGTCACGCTCGGCATCATCATCGCCGTGCTCGGCACGCAGATGGGCTCGGGCCTCGACCCGGTGCAGGCTCGGCTCCAACAGATCGCCGTGCGCCCGCGCAGCCTCGAGGAGCTGGAGCTGCAGCGGCCGCTCTCGGACCGCACCCTCAAGCCCATCATCCGCGGGCTTTCGGGCCTCATGACCCGGTTCTACCCGGCGAACACGATGAAGTCCCTGAGCCTGAAGCTGAAGCGCGCGGGCATGGAGACGACGAGCTCCGAGTTCTTCCTCGGCGTGAAGGGCTTCGCCGCCATCGTGGGCGCGATCGCCGTGTCCGCGATCGTCAATCTCATGACGAGCGACGGGACCCAGACGCTCTTCGGAGCTGTCGGCGGCCTCGTATTCGGCTTCCTGGCCCCCGACTTCTACCTCGGGAATCGCGCCGGTGGCCGCGGCAAGCAGATCCTCGACTCTCTGCCCGACGCGCTTGACCTCCTGACCATCTCCGTCGAGGCCGGGCTCGGCTTCGACGCGGCGCTGGTGAAGGTGACGGAGAAGCTGAAGGGCGCCCTGTCCGAGGAGTTCAAGCGCGCCGCGTCCGAGCAGCGGGTCGGCAAGTCACGGCAGGAGGCGCTGCGCGGCATCACCGAGCGCGTCGAGCAGCGGGAGCTCGCCACGTTCATCTCGGCGATCATCCAGGCCGATCAGCTCGGCGTCTCCATGTCGAAGGTCCTCCGGATCCAGTCCGAGCAGATGCGTGGCGACCGGCGTCAGCGCGCGGAAGAGAAGGCGGCGAAGGCCCCGATCCTCATCATGTTGCCGACGATCGGCTGCATTTTCCCCTCGCTCTTCATCGTCATCTTGGCGCCGGCAGCTCTGTCGGCGCTGAGCAGCTGCAGTAGCTTCTAGGACCGCGCGGCTCCGGAACCAGACGCGGGGCTCCGTCCTCGCGACCCACTGCCGCACGGCGAACAACCCGATCACCCGCGGCGTCGGGCTCCTGCTCGACAGCCACCTCGCGGTCGGCGCGGGCCTGCGCATCCCGCGGACCTCGAACATCACCATGGTGTTCATGCGGTTCGGGATCGATGCCGTGTTCCTGGACCGGTCCGGGACGGTGATCCGCGCCGCTACGGGCCTCCGTCCGTGGAGGATCTCGATCGCCGCCCGGGGCGCCGCTGAGGTGGTCGAGCTGCCCCTTGGCACGATCGCACGCTCGGGAACGCAAGCCGGCGACGTCCTGGTATTCGAATGACCCTCCGTGCCGGCGCACTTGAAGCGATCCGCGATGTGCTCGTCCCGCCGCGATGCGCCGGCTGCCGCGTGGCGGGGGCGTGGTACTGCGTCGAGTGCCGGGACGGCTCCGATCCGATCACGAGGACGCTCGGCACCGTCGCGCTCACCGCGACCGGGGCGCACGAAGGACCGCTCCGCGAGGCGATCCACCGGCTCAAGTACGGCAACGAGCCCGGGCTCGCGGCCGAGCTGGGCGCGCTCGTTGGGTCCTGCATCGCCGCGGATCTCGCGCGCGGGATCCGGATGGACGCGATCGTCCCCGTGCGGCTTCACCGGTCACGCGAGCGCGAGCGCGGATACGACCAGTCGCACGCGCTCGCGCTCGCGGCCGGGCGTGCGACCGGCCTTCCGGTGCTGCCGGCGATCCACCGGCTGCGAGCCGGGCTCGCGCAGGCGACCCTTGGGCAGCGCGAGCGCCAGGACAACGTGCGTGGCGCGTTCGCCGGCGTCGCCGGCGCGCTGCGAGATCTTCGAGTCGCCCTCGTGGACGACGTGGCGACGACCGGAGCGACCCTCCTCGACGCCGCAGCCGCGGCGCGAGCCTGCGGCGCCCGCGGCGTCCGGGCGTACGTCGTGGCGTTCGAGGAGTGATGGCCCGCTGGATCATCCGCGGCGTGCTCCTGGTCCTGCTCTCGTTCGCGAACCTCAATCTCATCTGGTCACCCGACGTCCTGCCGAACACGCTCTTCGCCTGGACCATCGTCCGAAGCGGGAACGTGGACTACGACGAGTTCGCAAGCTCATCCGGTGCACCGGAACGGCCTGACCGGATCGATCGGAATGCGTACTTCTTCCGTGGCTGTGGTCCCGTGACGTCGGATCGGACCTACACGACGAGTCCCCGGAGCGAAGGCGGGCCACCACCACCCCTGCCGGGTGGTCACGTCTGCTCGATCTTCCCGCCCGGCGTCGCGCTCCTCGCGCTGCCGGTGCTCGTTCCGGCGGTCCTCGCCGGCGTCCCGCCGTCCGACGTCACCGCGCTCCTGCTGCTCGGCCATCTCGTGGCCGCCATCCTCGAGGCGATGGCCGCGCTGCTGCTGTGGTCGGTCGTGCGCCGCTTCGTCTCGGCGCGCTGGTCACTTGCGCTGGTGCTCCTCTATCTCCTCGCGACGAGCGTGCGCACGGTCGGATCACAGGCGCTCTGGCAGCACAGCGGCGTGCATCTCGCCATCGCGACGGCACTCTGGCTCGTGCTCGTCGAACGACCGGTCGGCAGGTGGCGCGAGCTGCTCGCCGGGCTCGCGCTCGGTCTCGGTACGGTCGCGCGGCAGACGACCGCGATCGTGGTGCCGGGGATCGCGCGGCGCCGGGCCGCCCTGCACACGATCGCCGGCTTCGGCATCGGGATCATTCCGCTGCTGGTCTACAACGCGATCGCGTTCGACAACCCGTTCGAGCAGGGCTACGGCAGCAAGCCATTCGACACGCCGATCCCGCAGGGCCTGTACGGGCTGCTTCTGTCACCGAGCCGTGGCGCGCTCGTGTACACCCCGTACCTCGCGTTCGCCGTCGCGGCGCTGGTCCTGGCGTGGCGCCGTACCGGCGAGGTCGCCCGCAGGCTGCGCGGCCTCGGCGTCGTGGCCGCGGCAACGCTGGCGCTCTACGCGACATACACGGAGTGGTGGGGCGGTCGCGTGTTCGGCGCCCGTTTCCTGGACGATCTCGCGCCGATCCTCTTCGCCGCGCTCGCGTGGGGCATCGGCCAGGGTCTGCTCGCGCAACGCTGGGCCCGCTGGACGTTCTGGATCAGTGCCGGCTGGTCGCTGCTGCTGTTCAATGCGGCGGCCCTCGTGTATGACCAGCGCTGGGACACCGAGCCGGTGAACGTGAACTTCTCACCCGGCCGGTTGATGGACTGGAGCGATCCCCAATGGCTCGCGGTCCTGCGTGCGCTGCCCGGTGGTGGCCTTCGCGCGTCGGTGGCCGTGCTGTTGTCGCTCGTCATCATCGCGCTGCTGTTCCGTCTCGAAGGAGTCTGGCCGCGGCGCCTATCGTCCAAGACGTGACGGGGAAGAGCAACACCGCATTCATCCTGTTCTTTGGGCCGGGTGGCCCGAGCGCCGTCGAAGCGCAGCTCGATCGCATCCGGATCGCCATCGGCAGCGGCACGCTTCGGCGCGCAGCGGCAGCCGGGTTCGCGCCCCTCATCGCCGTGACCGCCGATGTCGCCGCGTCGACCGCATTCGCCGCCGCCGGCGCCGAGCCGGACGTGCCGCGCACCGAGCCGTTCCACTTCGGCCGCGAGCTCCAACGGGTGGTCCGGGAGCGTGGCATCGACCGCGTCTGCGCGATCGGCGCGGGCGCGGGAGCGCTGCTCACCACCGCGGACCTCGCATCCCTGCGGGACGAGCTGGAGCGATCCACGGCCCTCGTCCTCTCGAATAATTACTACTCGGCGGATCTCGTCGCGCTCACCCCGACGACCGCGCTCGACGCGATCGAGCTGCCGGTCACGGATAATCCGCTGCCGCGTCTCCTCCACCAGCAAGCCGGACTTCCATCGAGACAGCTCCCGCGATCCGCGGCGACGCTGCTCGACGTCGACACGCCGCCGGACGCGACGGTCCTTCTTCGGCACCCGCATTGCCCGCCGGAGCTCCTGTCGGTGGGCGCATTCGAGGCCGAGCTCGGTCCGCGCGTGGACGCGCTCATGACGCTGGTCACGACGCCCGAACGGGAGCTGCTCGTGGCCGGCCGCGTCGGCGCACCGGTCTGGTCCTACCTTGAATCGCAGACCGCGTCTCGTGTGCGGATGCTTGCCGAGGAGCGGGGGATGCAGGCCGCCGGCCGCGACGCGAGCGGCGGCGCCCGCACCGCGCTCGGCTTCCTCTACGAGCTCGTCGGACCGGAGACGTTCTTCGAGCGGATGCACGAGCTGGGCGACGGCATGCTGTTCGATTCGCGCGTGCTGTTCGCGCATCTGGGCTGGCGCCCGAGCGCCTCCGATCGGTTCTCGTCCGATCTGTTCCGGCCCGGCGAGATCGAGCACCAGGGCGTGCGCGAGTTCACCGCGGCCGCGCGCGACGCGGGGTTCCCGCTCCTCCTCGGTGGCCAGACGCTCGTCTCGGGCGTGCTGTGGACGATGGTGGATGCGGCGTGGTCGGGGTACCCCGAACAGTGACGCTGTTCGATCACCACATCCATTCGGATCGTTCCGACGGGCGCGTCTCATTGGAGGATCGCGCGAAGAGCGTCGCCATCCGGCCGCATGGCGTCAGTGATCACTACCCGTGGCCGGGCGGGATGCAGGACGACGATGGCATCCTCCGCTATGTCGACGCTGCCTCCCGCCTGGGTCTGCAGGTCGGCATCGAGTACGACCTCGGTATCGCCCGGCCGCTGCTGAGCTCGACCCAGAAGGCCCTCGACTACGTCATCGGCTCGGTCCACCAGGTGACGCTGGACACGCGCATCGATTACTCGCCGGCGGGAGCGTTCCTGAAGGGCCGCGGTGGGACCTCCTTCAGTGAGGCACGGCGCTTCTCGGACCCTGAGCTCCAGCGCAGGGTCCTCGAGCAGCACCTCCAGCTCGTGCGGGTCGGGATCCTGCACCCGGGCAACGACATCGTGGGTCACCCGACCTTCTCACCGCTGGCGGCGCTCGGGGATCCGGAGGACGCGTATCCCGTCGAATGGCAGGAGCAGCTGATCGCGCTCTGCGTCGAGAACGGCGTCGCGCTCGAGATCAACGAGGCCTACGGCGTCCCGCATCGGGCGTTCCTGGTCCGGGCGCACATGCGCGGCGCGCGCTTCGCGGTGGGGTCCGATACCCACTTCGAGCTCGTCGGCCTTGAGAAGACCGACGCGATGATCCAGGCTGCCGGCATCGCTC
Source organism: Chloroflexota bacterium (assembly GCA_031364525.1). Classification (GTDB taxonomy): domain Bacteria; phylum Chloroflexota; class Limnocylindria; order P2-11E; family P2-11E; genus UBA4735. Next base: position 16,689 of record JANLWM010000040.1, read on the forward strand.
CGGACGAGCGAGGCCGCTTCCTCGACGGGAGGCGCACCCGTCAGGAAGGGGCGCCCACCGCCACGAGCTCGTAAAGGAGCACAGCGACCGCCGCAGCGAGGAGGAGGTGGACCCCGTTCCCGCCCGTGTTCATCGCGATCGCGACGAACCAGGCGAGAACGAGCACGAATACCAGCGTCCAGCGGACCCGGTGTCCCAACGCGATGCTCATCGGCCGTACGGTAGCGGGTACCCCGCGTACAATGGGGTCTCCTGAGATGTGAGCTGCCGGGTGCGCCCGGCTCCGTCGGACCCGGGAGAGCCGGGAAGGATGCGACGAGATCCGCCCAGGAGGGGAGCCGTGTTCCGGGGTCTTTCCGTCTACACGGGGAACGCCCATCCGAAGTTCGCGGAGGACATCTGCCGCCACCTGGAGATCCCACGCGGGCAGATGGATGTCTTCAAGTTCGCGAACGATGAGATCTTCGTCAAGATCAACGAGAACGCCCGCGAGCACGACGTCTTCATCATTCAGTCGCTCGTGGGTCCGTCCGTCAGCGACGCGATCATGGAGCTCCTGATCATGATCGACGCCTTCAAGCGCGCGTCCGCGGGCCGCATCACCGCGGTCATGCCGCAGTTCGCCTACGGCCGGAGCGACAAGAAGGATCAGCCCCGGGTCCCGATCACCGCACGGCTCCTGGCCGACCTGATCAGCGTCGCCGGCGCCGACCGATTCCTGACCATGGACATGCACCAGATGCAGATCCAGGGCTTCTTCAGCATCCCGGGCGATGAGCTCTCTGCCCGAAGCCTCCTGGTCGAGTATCTGCGCGCGATCGTCGCCACGAAGCGCGACGACACCGCTCTCGTGGTCCCCGATCTCGGCTACGCCAACGCCGCACGGCGGATCGCCGAGCTGCTGGATATCCCGCTCGTGTTCATGCAGAAGACCCACCGCGACAACAGTGGTCACAGCGAGATCGTCGGCGTCATCGGTGACATCGACCGCAAGCGGGCGATCGTCATCGACGACGAGATCGACAAGGGCACGACGGTCCTCAACACCGTGCGGGTCCTTCAGGAGCGCGGCGTGACCGAGATCTACGCTGCCTGCACCCATCCCACATTCTCCGATGGCGCCGCCGAGAAGCTGTGCGCCAGCGGACTCAAGGAGCTCATCGTCACCGACACCGTCCCCCTGAAGCCGTCAGCGCGCAATCTCCCGCAGCTTCGCGTGCTCAGCGTGGCGCCGCTCTTCGCGGAGGCGATCCGTCGCATCCACGAGGGCGAGTCCGTGGGCTCGCTGTTCAACCCCGCGGGGATGCAGCTGCCGCTGCAGGTCACCTAGCGGCCCCGCAGTGAGCGCGCTCACGAAGCTCTTCAGCCTCGTCGACAGCAACGAGTCTGAGGTCCGGCGGCTCCGCAAGGTGGTCGACGCGGTCAACGGCCTCAAGGCCGATACCGGGCGACTGTCGGACGACGAGCTGCGCGGACGCACCGCGCTGTTCCGCGAGCGTCTGGCGGCGGGTGCGACGCTCGATGACCTGCTGCCGGAGGCGTTCGCGGCCGTCCGCGAGGCCGGCACGCGCACCCTGAAGCAGACCCACTTCGATGTCCAGCTCCTCGGGGGCATCGCGCTCCATCGCGGGCACATCGCCGAGATGAAGACGGGCGAGGGCAAGACGCTCGTTGCTTCGCTGGCCCTCTACCTGAACGCCCTCGAAGGCCGCGGCGCCCACCTCGTGACGACCAACGACTACCTCGCGAAGACCGGCGCCGGCTGGATGGCCCCGATCTACCACGCGCTCGGGATGACGGTCAGCTACATCGCGCACGACAAGAGCGCCATGTACGACCCCGAAGTGACCCTCGATGAGCTGGACTGGCGGCACCAGCACTGGCGCGAGGTCCATCGCCGGGACGCCTACCTCGCGGACGTGACCTACGGCCAGAACAGCGAGTTCGGTTTCGACTACCTGCGGGACAACATGGTCATGGATCTCGCGGACGCCGTGCAGCGTGAGCTGCACTTCGGGATCGTCGACGAGGCGGACTCGATCCTCATCGACGAGGCCCGCACTCCGCTCATCATCAGCTCGCAGGCCGAGGATGCATCCGAGATGTATCACTCCTTCGCGCGGGTCGCGACGAAGCTCGTCGCAGGGGATGACTACGTCCTCGAGGAGAAACATCACGCGGTCACCCTGACGGATGCGGGCATCGAGAAGGCCGAACGGCTGCTTGGCCGGGCCAATCTCTATGAGGGTGACGTGACGGCGGTCCACTACCTCGATAACGCCCTCAAAGCGCGGGCGCTCTATCACAAGGACAAGGAATACATCGTCACCGCGGCCGGAGAGGTCGTCATCATCGACGAGTTCACCGGGCGGCAGATGCCCGGACGCCGCTGGAGCGACGGGCTGCATCAGGCGGTCGAGGCGAAAGAGGGCCTCAAGATCCAGCAGGAGACCCGGACCCACGCGACGATCACCATCCAGAACTACTTCCGGATGTACGACAAGCTCGCCGGCATGACCGGCACCGCGGCGACCGAGGCCGAAGAGATCTTCAAGGTCTACAAGCTCGAGGTCACCCAGATCCCGACGAACCGGCCGATGGTCCGGTCGGATCTCAAGGATCTCGTGTACCGGACCGAGCAGGGGAAATGGGACGCCGTCATCGCCGAGGTCAAGGAGCGGAACGTGAAGGGCCAGCCGGTCCTCATCGGGACCACGTCCGTGGACAAGAGCCAGACCCTCTCTGCCGAGCTCTCGCGTAACGGGATCAAGCACGACGTGCTGAACGCGAAGAATCACGAGCGCGAGGCCCTCGTCATCGCCGGAGCCGGCAACAAGGGCGCCGTGACGCTGTCGACCAACATGGCGGGCCGTGGCGTCGACATCCTGCTCGGAGAGGGCGTACGCGACCTCGGCGGGCTGCACGTCATCGGCACCGAGCGTCACGAAGCCCGCCGGATCGACAACCAGCTTCGCGGCCGGTCGGGTCGTCAGGGAGACCCCGGCTCCACCCGGTTCTACGCCTCGCTCGAGGACGAGCTCATTCGGATCTTCGCCTCAGAGCGCATCGCCGGTCTCATGACCCGCCTGGGCTTCGACGACTCCGCGCCGATCGAGTCCGGAATGGTGACCGGTGCGATCACGCAGGCTCAGGTCAAGGTCGAGGGTCGCAACTTCGACATGCGCAAGCGCGCTCTGGAGTTCGACGACGTCCTCAACAACCAGCGCAACGTGATCTACGGCGAGCGTCATAAGATCCTCGCCAAGGGGGACGTTCGCGAGACGGTCCTCGACTACGTGCACGACGCCGCCGCGGATCTGGTCGATTCGAGCGCCGCCTCTCCGGATCCGGAGGACTGGGACCTCGCGACCCTGTCCAGCGCCCTCGGTCCGCTCCTCGGCCGGAGCGACGACATCACCGCCCTGACCTTCGGCGGCATCGACAGCAAGGAGGGCCTCTCCGCGAAGGTCGAGGAGCTCGTCGACGAGACGTATGCGGCGCGCGAGGCCGCGCTGGGCGAAGAGGTCTCGCGTGCGGTCGAGCGCTGGGTCTTGCTCCGCACGATCGACACGCACTGGGTCGAGCACCTGACCGCGATGGAGGAGCTGCGCGAAGGCATCTACCTCCGCGGGTACGGCCAGCAGGACCCGCTCATCGCCTACAAGAACGAGGCCCGCACCTTCTTCGACGAGATGACCGACAAGATCGCGTTCGACGTCGCTCAGATGGTCCTGCGCGTCTCGGTGAAGACCGCGGAGCAGGCCGAGGCCGAAGAGAAGGCACCACCACCGCCGCCGCCGGCGGCCCTCACGACCACGACGACGAGCTCCACGGGCGGCGCCAGCACGACGTGGCGGACGAACCGCACCGACGACACCGCCACGGGGACCACCCCGGCGCAGAAGCCTGGCCGGAACGACCCGTGCTTCTGCGGGTCGGGCAAGAAGTACAAGAAGTGCCACGGCCGCTAGGAGCCCTGCGCGCCAGCTCGCTGGCGCAGCAGGGCGACGACGCGGACGGCGCGCAGCGCGTGGGGCGCTAGCTAGCTGAACCTGCCGTTCGACCCGAACGTCCACTTCGGCCCGTTCCAGCTCGCCTGGCACGGCATCTTCACCGCGCTCGGGATCTTCTTCGGGGTGGCGCTGCCGGTGCGGCTGCTGCGCGGGCGCGTATCGGAAGACGCGCTCTACGCGGTCGCGACGCCCGCGGTCATCGGCGGGATCATCGGCGCGCGGCTCTTCCACGTCGTTGACTGCTGGACGCTCTGCGGCTACGACACGAACCCGCTCCTCATCCCCCAGATCTGGGCCGGCGGCATCGCGATCATGGGTGCCGTCGTCGTCGGTGCTCTCACCGGCTACATCGTCGCGGTCCGTCGCGGCGACATCGCGATCGGCGCCGCAGCTGATGGCGCGGCCGCCGGGATCGGGATCGGCATGGCCATCGGCCGGATCGGCGACATCATCAACGGCGAGCACCACGCGGTGTCGTGCGCGCCGCCGGGTGTCTGCGTGACCTACGACCATCCCGATACGTTGGGCCAGGGTCCGGCCTTCGGCCCAGGTGACCCCCGGTACTCCGCCGATCCCGTCCACCTTGCCGTCGGCTACGAGATGCTCTGGGACTTTGCCGGCGTCGCGCTCGCGATCATGTTGGCGCGACGGTTCGGCGGCCGGAAGCCGGAGGGTCGGGTGTTCTGGATCTGGCTCGCGTTCCAGTCGTTCGGCCGTCTGATCATCTCGTTCCTGCGCGTGGACAAGGCGGGCGCCTTCGGCCTCTACCAGGCGCAGATCGTCGCGATCCTGCTCATCGCGCTCGCGCTCCCGATCATCGTGACCCTCTTCCGCATGGCCAGGCGCGCACCGGCTACCGCGTAGCGGTGGACCTTCCGTTCGACCCGACGTTCGCGCTCGGGCCGTTCCGGATCGCGTGGCATTCGTTCTGGGCGCTCGTCGGGATGGGCCTCGGGAGCTGGCTGTCCTTCCGCCTGGCCCGTCCGCTCGTGCGCGATGAGCGCATCTACCCGTACGCGATCGCGGTGATCGTCGGTGGGCTGGTCGCGGCCCGCGCCGGCCATATCGTCGACAACTGGGCGTACTACAGCGAGCGACCGGACCAGCTGATCGCCTTCTGGAACGGTGGCGTGGCGGTGGCCGCGGCGCCGATCGGCTCGGCCATCGCGGGGGGGATCGCGGCTCGCCGGCTCCGGCTTCCCCTCGGTTTCCTGTTCGATGTCACGGCGATCGGGATCGTTCTCGGCGAGGCCATCGGACGGATCGGCGACATCATCAACGGCGAGCACCACGCGATCGCCTGCGCCGGTCTCCCGTGGTGCGTGCGCTACACCGGCCCGGCGACGCTCGGACAGCGTGACCTCACGCATCCGGTCGTCGCCTACGACCTGCTCGTGGACCTCCTCATCTTCGTCGTGCTGCTGCTCTACTTCCGCCGTACGTCCGGGCACGCCCCGGAGAGCCGCACCTTCTGGCTGTACCTCGTCCTGTACGGCGGGTTCCGCTTCGCGACGTCGTTCCTCCGGCTCGATCCGGTCGTGCTCGCCGGGCTGCAGGAGGCCCAGATCCTTGGGCTGATCTACGTCCTCACCGGGGTCCCGGTGCTCGTGTGGCTGCACCGCCGCGCCTTTCGGATCGCCGACGAACGGCAGCCGCTGTCTCCATAGACCAGGTGTTCGGAGTTCGTCCAGTCAGATATCACCCGAGAGGGCTTTCGTATCTCAAATGACCCTCCCGGACCGCAAAGGGGTCTTCCCGAATCGGCCTTCCGCGGGTAACATTTCGTACGAAAACCGGCACAGATCAGGCGTGGGGAGCGTATCCAACTGGTGTCCGAGTCTTGTTCAGCGGCTCTCACGCGTCCGACTGCGTCTAGAGAGGACAGTCCCGCATGAAGGAATGGATCGTCTGCGAGGACAACTGCCTGAAGTGCAGCTACGGCGCGACCCTCGATTGCGACGGGGATTGCCCGCGCTGCCCGCGGAACACCTACTGCCCGTGCGTCACGTTCGTGAGCTTCGCCGCCGGGAAGCTTGCACCGGTGGCCCAGCCCGTCACGACCACGTTCGAACGCCCTCGTAAGCGCTAGCGGCCTGCACATGGCGATAGACCAGGGTGGCCTCGCGTCCCTGCGCGACCGCATCGACCGGATGGCGGTGTTCCTTTGACCTCGAGGGAACGCGTCTGGAGGTCGGTCGTCTAGAGGCCGAGGCTTCCGCACCGGACCTGTGGTCCGATCGGCAACACGCCCAGGTGACCCTGAAGAAGCTCGACGCCGCGCGACGCCGGGTCGAACGCTGGGACGACTTTCGCGCCCGCGCCGCAGATATCACCGAGATGCTCCCGCTCGCCGACGAGGATGCCGGCATCGCGCAGGATCTCGCCACGGATCTGGCGACACTGCTCGCCGCGGTCGCGAAGGCAAGCCTCGAGGCGCAGCTGTCCGGACCATACGACGAGCGGCCGGCCTTCCTGGCCATCAGCGCCGGCGTGGGCGGGACCGACGCCGCAGATTGGGCCGAAATGCTCGTGCGCCTCTACCTGCGCTGGGCGGAGCGGCGTGGCTTCCGCGCGGAGATCCTCGAGAGCACGCCCGGTGAAGAGGCCGGGCTCAAGAGCGCCACGCTGTCGATCGACGGCGACTACGCGTACGGCTATCTGAAGCACGAGCGCGGCACGCACCGCCTGGTTCGCATCTCGCCATTCGATTTCCAAAAGCGCCGCCAGACCTCATTCGCGCTCGTCGATCCCACGCCGCAGGTCGAGGCCGAGACCGAGGTCGACATCCGTCCCGACGAGCTGCGTATCGATACCTATCGCAGCACCGGCGCGGGCGGCCAGAACGTGAACAAGACCGAGACCGCCGTGCGGATCACGCACCTCCCGACTGGCCTCGTCGCCGCATCCCAGAACGAGCGGTCGCAGTTACAGAACCGAGACATCGCGATGCGGGTCCTGCGCGCGCGGCTGCTCGAGCAGCGCGTCCTCGA
>JANLWM010000049.1:0-4381 GCA_031364525.1 Chloroflexota bacterium
GCTATCTCGCAGCACCTCATGGTGCTGCTCGACGCCGGGCTCCTGAGCGAGCGCCGCGAAGGGACGCGCCGGCTCTACCGCGCACGCCGCGATCGGATCCAGCAGCTACGGGCATCCCTCGACGCGTTCTGGAGCGACCGCCTCGGGTCGCTGAAGGCGGTCGCCGAGCGCGAGGCGAAGCGGAAGCGCGGATGAATGACGCGCCGCTGCGTCACGAGGTACGGATCGACGCACCCCTCGAGATCGTGCGCCGGTACTTCACCGACCCGGCGCGGCTGGTCCAGTGGTGGCCATCGGAGGCGGAGCTCGACCCGCGACCGAAGGGTGCCCTGCTTCTGCGGTTCCACCGGCCGGCCGGTGGAACAGACATTGCGCGAGGCGAATTCGTCGAGCTCTCGCCTCGCCGGATCGTGTTCACCTGGGGCTTCGAGGGCAGCATGGATCTCGCGCCGGGCGCGAGCCGCGTCGAGATCACGCTGTCCCGCGACGGCACCGGGACGCTGGTCCGGCTCGAGCACCATGGGCTGCCGGACGCCCAACGCGGGCCGCACGACCAGGGCTGGGCCATGTTCCTCGGCCGGCTCCGGGAGGTCGCGAGCCTGCGACCATAGTGCCGATGCGGTTCCCCGAGTTCTCCATGGAGCGCATGCAGTCGACCTGGGAGCACACCGTCACGTACGACCTTTCCGAGTCGGGCCTCGAGGCACTCACGCTCGAGGACGCGGTCCGCGATCTCGGGCTGCTCGCGAAAGAGCGCCTGGGCTACTCGAACGGTATGGGCCGGGACGCGACCCGCACGGCGGTCGCTTCCTTTCACCCGGACGCGACCCGGGACAACGTGCTCATCACCACGGGCACGAGCGAGGCGAACTTCCTGGCGCTCGCCACGCTCGTCGAGCCCGGCGATGAGGTCATCATCGTCATGCCCAACTACATGCAGCTCCACGGCATCGCGCGCGGCCTCGGCGCGAAGGTGAAAGAGGTGTGGCTCCGTGAGGAATGGGGCTGGCGCATCGACCTTGACGCGATCCGGGCCGCGGTCACCGACCGGACGAGGGTCGTGTGCGTGTGCAACCCCAACAACCCGACCGGCCAGGCGCTGACCGCCGCGGAGGTCCTCGATCTCGCCACGATCGTCGAGCCGCACGGCACTTGGCTCATCGCCGACGAGGTCTATCGCGGCGCGGAGCGGGTCGGTCCGGAGACGGCGACATTCTGGGGCCACCACGAGCGGATCATCGCGACCGGCGGACTATCGAAGGCCTACGGGCTGCCCGGCCTACGTATCGGATGGATCGTCGCGCCGCCGGAACGAATCGCCGCTGCGTGGGCGATGAAGGACTACACGACGATCGCGCCGGCGACGCTCTCGGATCTGCTCGCGGAGATCGCGCTCGCGCGGCGCGAGTCGTTGTTGAAACGGGCTCGCTATCTCTTGAACGAGCGCTGGCCGATCCTCGAGTCCTGGGCCGCGGCGCACGCGCAGGATCTCCACTGGGTCGCGCCGGCCGCGGGCGGGATCTGCTTCTTCGGGTACAGCTACCCCATCGAGTCGACGGAGCTCGTCGACCGGCTCATCCGCGACTGGAGCACGATGGTCGTCCCGGGCGCCCACTTCAATGCCGAACGGCACCTTCGGATCGGCTACGGCATGCCCACGCACACGCTGCGCGGCGGCCTCGAGGCGATCGACCGCGCCCTGGTGGCCCTCGCGGACTGACGGCCTGCCGCTTGCATGGCGTACCGGCAACTTGGCGTATGGAGGGACACCCGTGACTCTGACCCTTCCCGTGATCCTCGCGCTCATCGCCCTCGTCTGCGGGATCCTGATGCTCGTGGCCGGTCGCTGGTCCAAATGGCCCCTGGCGGCCGTCGCGATCATCTGCCTCGCGCTCATCGAGACCGGTCTGCTCGGCCGGATCTAACGGCCGCGACGGCCGGGAGGCCGTCGTTACACTCCGCGCCAACTGATGGCACTTCGCCCGGTCCATCTACTGGAAGCGGGGATCGTGACCGAACAGCGTTTCGCCGGCGGCATCGAGGCGCCGGCTGCGCTGGGCAAGGCGTTCGCGGAGCGGCTCCAGCCCGAGAAGCGCGTCCGCGTGCCCTTCAACCCCCGTGACCGCTGGCTCACCGCCGCGCGCGAGGCCTGCATCATCCTGTCCGACGCCGTCGTGACGTCGCTCAAGGCCGGCGCACGATGCGGTGTCCTCGGCGGCGAGTGCACGCTCGTCGCCGGCACCATCAGCGGTGCGCTGCAGGTCGAGCCCGAAATGCTGCTGGTGTATTTCGACGCGCACGGCGACTTCAACACCGTCGCGACGACGCCGTCGCACTTCGTGGGCGGAATGTGCCTGGCACACGTATGCGGCAAGCAGGTCGCGCCGCTCCTTTGGCCAGGCGTGCGCAAGATCGCGGAGGATCACGCGTACCTGGTCGGCGCACGGGCGCTCGACCCGGGAGAGTCAGGGAACCTGCAGCGCTCCAAGGTGCATCGGGTCGCGTTCGACCGCGACGAGCTCGACGCGCCGTTCCTGTTGTCCGCGGTACGGCGCAAGCCGGTGTGGCTGCATGTGGACCTCGATGTCGTGGATCCGCGTGAAATGCCCGCGGTGGGGCTGCCGGTGGATGGCGGACCGCCGCTCTCGGCCCTGGCGGAGATCCTCATCTCGATCAGCCAGGTCGCCGACGTGCGCGGGATCGAGATCTGCGGCTATGACCCACGGAAGGATCCCGCGGCCCGGGTGCCGGCCGTCCTGGCGGAGGCCTTTGCCGCGGCCTTCGGCTAGGGGGCTATTCGCCGCCGATGGTGTAGCGGAGCTTGATCTCGGCGAGCCACTCCTCGAGCGCAAGGGTCAGCGCATCGCTTGAATGCTCGAGCCGGCTGAGTCGCGAGACCTTGTGCGTCCGCGGTGGCTCGGGGAGCGGGCGCGCGACAGAGTGCTCGCCTGGCTGGCTGGCATGTACGGCCATGTCGTCCTCCCCGCTCGATCTCGGCCCAGCATCCCGCACGAAGCCTGCCGGGACGGTCCTGCGCAGGTCGCGCTTCGGTGCGCGTTCGGTGCTAAGCCGCCTTCTCGAGATCGACCGGGCTGACGACCGGGGTCTTGATCGGCAGGATCACCCAGGCCAGGACGAGCACTCCGAACGCCGCGAATCCGATGATCTCCATCTGTCTTCCTCCTGCGTCTAGTCGAGCTGGTACGCGATCTCGCCGTGCTGTGAAGCATCGAGCCCGAGGCTCTCCTCGTGCTCCTTGACCCGAAATCCGATCGTCACGTCGATGAGCTTCACGATGACCGCGGTCACGCCCGCGGCGTACAGCCAGGTCGCCCCGACCGCGATGGCCTGGGTCAGGAGCTGCTGCGGGTTGCCGTAGAAGAGCCCGTTCTGTCCGGCGGAGTTGATCGCGACGGTGGCGAAGAGCCCGGTGGCGAGAGCGCCCCAGGTGCCACCGATGCCGTGGACCGCCCAGACATCGAGCGCGTCGTCGATCTTGAGGCGCGGCCGGAGCTGCATCGCGCCGTAGCAAATGACGCCCGCGCCAAGGCCGATGATGATCGAGCCCGAGACGTCGACGAATCCCGACGCGGGCGTGATCGCGACGAGGCCCGCGACCGCGCCGGCGGCCATGCCGAGCACGCTCGGGCGGCCCTTGTGCAGCCACGAGGCCGTGAGCCAGGTGAGCCCGGCCATCGCAGCGGCGGTGTTGGTGACGACGAAGGCACTTGTCGCGAGGCCGCCGCCCGCGGACAGGGCGCTGCCGGCGTTGAAGCCGAACCACCCGAACCAGAGCAGCGAAGCACCGAGGATCGTCATCGTCGCGTCATGCGGCTCGCTCGTCTTGAGGCGCCGGCCGATGAGGATCGCGGCCACGAGCGCCGACACGCCGCTTGAGATGTGCACCACGGTGCCGCCGGCGAAGTCCAGAGCGCCGAGCGTATGCAGCCAGCCGCCCATGCCCCAGACCCAGTGGGCGAGCGGGTCGTACACGAGGGTGGCCCACGCGAGCGCGAAGATCACATATGCCTTGAAGCTGATCCGCTCCGCGAACGCGCCGGTGATCAGTGCCGGCGTGATGACCGCGAACATCATCTGGAAGGCCATGAACGCCTGATGCGGGACCGTGCTCGCATAGTCCGCGTTCGGTGCGAAGCCGACACCCTTGAGCGCGACCCAGCCGAGGCCACCGATGAGCCCTGCGCCGGTGTCCGGCGAGAACGCGAGCGAGTAGCCCCAGAGCACCCACTGCACGCTGATCAGGCACAGGATGAAGAACGAGTGCGTGAGCGTGGAGAGCACGTTCTTCTTGCCGACGAGGCCGCCGTAGAAGAAGCCGAGGGCAGGGGTCATGAGCATCACGAGCGCCGTTGAGATGAGC
>JANLWM010000073.1:0-5256 GCA_031364525.1 Chloroflexota bacterium
GTGGCCCAGTCCACGTTGCGGGCGACCACGAGCAGCAGAGCGAGCGGCACAAGAATGGAGAGCGCCTCGCGCCAGCCGAACAGCTGACGGCGAACGGCGGTCTCATCGGTGTGGCCCGCCGCTTCGGCGAGCTGATCGATCGACGGATCCTCGACGTGGTCGCGCGGCGCGCTCAGGAGCCCTTCCTCCGCTGATTGGAGACCCATTTGACGAGCTTGTCGTACCGCGTCCAGAAGTGGATCGAGTGGCCGGCGAGCCGACCCTCGACCCTGCCGCCACGCACCGCCGCGATGAAGTCATCGCGTCCGGCAAAGTCGTCGCACTCGAGGTAGGCACCGCCGAGCTCCCACGGGCGGTGGGCGTCGCTGCCGACCGCGCCGGGGATGTCGTGCTCTTTCGCGAACGCCGCGGCCCTCCGATTGTCGGCGGCGATGGCTTCGCGCGCGTTGAAGATCTCGATCGCGTCGATGGTCGGCCAGACGCGCTCGAGCGCATCGCGCCGGAGGTGATAGATCCGATTGTGGCTGAACGGGTGCGGGACGCAGACGAGGCCGCCCTGACCGTGGATCCGGGCGATCGTCTCCTCCGCCGAGAGGCCGCGCGGCACGGCCTGCTCGAGGAAGAGGCCGATGATCTCCCCGTCGCGCGTGGACACTTCCTCGCCGATGATCACCCGGAAGCCGACGGCGAGCTCACGCAGCCGCAGCGCGCCGTCGATCGTGTTGTGATCCGTTGCGCAGACCACGTCCAGGCCGACGGCTTTGATCGCGAGCGCCTGAACGGCGACGGGAGTGCGGCTGTCGGGCGAGAACTCGCAGTGCGTGTGCATGTCGAGCTTGATCTTCTTGGGCGGATCAGGCGCCTCGGTCAGCTCGCTCTCCCTTCAGCGCGCGCGCGCTCGACGGTGGCACGGATACGGGCCTCGAATCGTGACACATCGAACCGCCGCGCGGAGCGCCGGAGGGCCTCCGGGTCGGCGCTGGCGCGCTCGACCTGGCGTACCGCGGCCGCGAACAGCTCCACGTCGGGCTCCGCGACGAGCGCGCCGTCGACGCCATCGCGAACGATGTCTGTCGCGCCGCCGCGGCCCAGGGCCACGACCGGGGCGCCCGACGCGAGTGCCTCGACGCACACCATGCCGAAGTCATCCTCGGCCGGAAAGATGAAGCCGCGCGCGGCGCCAAGGAGCTGCTTGACGGTGGGATCGTCCACGCGACCGGTGAAGGTCACGTTGTCGCGCGCCACCTCTTCGAGCGCGGCACGCTCGCGCCCGTCGCCGACGACGATGAGCCGGAGACCCACCTCATTGAACGCGCGCACCGCGATGTCCACGCGCTTGTACGCGGACAGGCGCGACACGATCACCCAGAAATCGCCGCGGGCGTGCGCCGGCGTGAAGGAGTCCACGTCGATCGGCGGATGGATGACCTCGCTGTCGCGGCCGTAGTAGGTCTTGATCCGCGCGCGCACGACCTCCGAGTTCGCGATCCAGTGGTCGACGCGCTTCGCCCCGCGCAGGTCGGCCTCGCGCAGGTTCGGGAGCAGTGACCGCACCAGCGCCTGAAGGGGACCGGGCACCTCTTCGGCGAGGTACCGCTCGCTCCAGTCCCAGAGGTAACGTGTCGGTGAGTGGCAGTAGGCCACGTGCACGGTGTCGTCAGGCAGAGCGATGCACTTGATGAAGGCGCTCGTCGAGCTGAGGAGCACGCTCGTGCCCGGCGCCACGTGCAGGCTCTCCGCTGCACGCGGGTAGAGGGGCAGCAGCGCCCGGTGCGCGCCACCGCCGTGGGGCACGCTCTGCAGGAACGAGGTCCGCAGCCGATACCCGTCCAGCGGGCCGTACGTCCGCCGATCGTGGAAGAACGTGTAGACCGGCGCCTCGGGGTACATCCGGTGCAGCACCTCGACCACCCGCTCGGCCCCGCCGTGGGCCGAGAAGTACTCGTGCGCAAGCGCGTCGCTCATCGGCGCAGCCGCCGAAGGAGCACCAGGAGGGCGAACAGGGGTAGCACGCGCTGACGGCGCCAGCGACGCGGGTCGCGGACCAGCCGCCAGAGCCACTCGAGGCCGATCGCGTGCACGAGCCCTGGCGGCGGTGTGGCCGCGCCGGCAAGGTAGTCGAGGCTGCCACCCACACCGACCGCGACCCGCACACCCGGCACGCGGTCGAGGTTCCGCGCGATCCACCGCTCCTGCTTGGGCATCCCGAAGGCGACCAGCAGGATGTCCGGAGCTGCCGCAGCGACCCGTGGAACGACGTCAGCATCGTCCTCGGCATGGCCGGCGTAGGTCCCGACGATCCGGATCGCGGGATGCCGAGAACGGAGGGTCTCGGCCGCCCGCTCGGCGATACCGGCCGCAGCCCCGAGCAGGAAGAGCGAGAGCCCTCGCTCCGCCGCGAGCGCGGCGAGCCGGTCCACCAGCAGACGGCCGGGCGCGCGACCCGGCAGGGGATCGCCCAGCAGGCGCGATGCGACGACGGCACCGGTGCCATCGGGAATGACGAGATCCGCGCGCGTCGCGATGGTCGCGAGGTCACGGTCGTCACGGCAGAGCATCACGAATTCGGGATTCGCGGTGACGACGAACGTTCGATCACCCGCGTCGAGACGGCGTTCGATCTCCGCGATGGCGTCGACGAGCGTGACCCGATCGAAGCCGACGCCGAGGATGTCGACGCGCTGTGCGTCGTGACGGGGACGGCCCACTAATGGACCGGGACGAGGCTCTTCTTGAAGAAGTCGAAATGCTCCAGGGCGAGTCCCGTTCCCTTTGCGACGCAGTAGAGCGGGTTGTCCGCCGCGTAGCACGCGACGCCGGTGACCTGGGTCAACAGCTTGTCCATGTTGCGGAGGAGCGCGCCGCCGCCTGAGAGGACCATGCCCTTGTCAATGATGTCCGACGCGAGCTCGGGCGGTGTCTGCTCCAGAACGTTCTTCACAGAGGACACGATCTGTTGCAGCACAGGCTCCATGGCCTCGGTGATCTCGTTGCTCCCGATGGTGATGGTGCGCGGGAGTCCGGCGATGAGGTCACGGCCTCGGACCTCCATCGTGAGCTCGGGATCCATCGGAAGCGCGGAGCCGATCTGGATCTTGACGTCCTCCGCGGTGCGCTCACCGATCATGAGGTTGTAGCGCTTCCGGACGAAGTTCGCGATCGCCTCGTCAAGACGGTTGCCGGCCGCGCGCACGCTCTTGCTGACCACGATGCCGCCGAGCGAGATCACCGCGATCTCCGCGGTGCCGCCGCCGATGCCGATGATCATGTTGCCGCTGGGTCCGGAGATCGGCAGGTTCGCGCCGATGGCCGCGGCGAGCGGCTCTTCGATGAGGTACGCCTCACGCGCGCCGGCGCGGAGCGCCGCTTCCTTCACCGCGCGCCGCTCGACGCTCGTCACGCCGGACGGAACGCAGATCATGAGCTCGGGGTGGAACACGCGGATCCGCCCGCTCACCTTGTTGATGAAGTACTCGAGCATCTTCTCGGTGATCACGTAGTCGGCGATGACACCGTCGCGCATCGGACGGATCGCCGTGATGGTCCCGGGCGTCCGACCGAGCATCAGGCGGGCCTCCTCGCCGACGGCGACGATGCGCGGCCGGTTGCCGTTGTCGTCATGGGAGATGGCGACGACGGACGGCTCCGTGAGGACGATGCCCTTGCCGCGAACGTAGACGATGACGTTGGCCGTACCGAGATCGATGCCGATCTGGCGTGAGAACAAGCGATAGTCCTTTCCGGTTCACAACGGGGTTGGACGTCCAGTTTACGCGGTCAGGCGCTCTTTGCGGCCATCCGCGGGGCAGCGATCCGTCCGATGATCCCGGTCCTCCACAGCACGACCGCGAGCGCGAGATATCCGGCGTACGCGATGCCCTCAACGAGAGTCGGGTCCGCCGAGTAACCAAGTAGCGATCGAAGCATCGCGCCGACGCCTTCTTTATCGGGCAGCGTGGTCGAGAGATCGAAGAGCTGCGGACCACCGCTGATCACACCGGCCTCCACGAATTCGTGGACGCCATGCGTCACGAGGCCAGCGGCGAAGAACACGAGGAGCACCCCGGTGACCTGGAAGAACGTGCGGAGGTCGATCCGCCGGCCGAACGCGTAGATCAGGACGCCGATGCCGACGGCGATGGCCAGGCCGAGAACGCTGCCAAGGAGCTTGCCCTCCCCCGGCGCCGCGAAGAGGAGCAGGGCCGTCTCGACGCCTTCGCGGACGACGGCGAAGAACACGAGAAGGAAGATCCCCCACGCCGCGCCGCCGGTGGCCAGGGTCTCCTGGACCGCACGGTGGAGCTCGCCCTTCAGATGCCGCGACTGGCGCAGCATCCAGAAGATCATCCAGGTCAGGAAACCGGCCGCGATCAGCATCGTCACGCCTTCGAAGAGCTGCTCTGTGGCGCCCTCGAACTCCGCGTTCAGGACGTTGAGGACGCCGAGGAAGGTGACACTTACGGCCGCCGCCGCGCCGACCCCGAGCCAGACCCAGCGGTGCGCTCGTCCAGCGCCGATCTGGGTCAGGTACGCGAGGACGATCCCGGCGATGAGGGTCATCTCGATGCCTTCGCGAAGCGCGATGATCAGGGCGCTCACGTTGCCGGACGACATCGCTTCCTGCTCCCCTGCGATACTGGTGGCGGGCCGGACGACTTGTTAGGCGAGCCTAACGATTTCCGACCATGGGAGTCAAGAATGGCCTCGAGCGCAGCCGAGGAGTACCTGCAGGCGATCTACACGCTGGCGGATGAGAACGGCCACGTCGTGTCGGCCCGCCTTGCGGAGTTCCTGGGCTTCTCCGCTCCGGCGGTGTCGGAGATGGTCCACCGCCTGGAGCGCGATGGTCTGGTCACGCTCGACGACCATAAAGAAGTGCATCTTACCAAGAGCGGGAAGGCCCAGGCCGACTCGATCGTCCGCCGCCACCGGCTCGCGGAGCGATTCCTGGTCGAGGTCCTCGGATTCGCGTGGTGGAAGACCCACGAAGAGGCCGAGCGCCTCGAGCACGCGATGTCCGCCGAGATGGAGACGCGGATGGCGACCGTCCTTGGCGATCCGCAGACCTGCCCGCACGGGAATCCGATGCCGGGGGTGACGCCGATCCCGACGCGGCCGCTCGAGAAGCTCGCGCGCGGCGAGCGGGCGCGCGTCGAACGGATCCCCGATCAATTCGAGCACGAGCCCGGCTTCCTCGAGTATCTCGACACGCAGGGGGTGAAGCCGGGGGTCACGCTGGAGCTGATCGAAAGCGGT
>JANLWM010000083.1:0-4623 GCA_031364525.1 Chloroflexota bacterium
TCTCGTCCACTCGATGGCCCGCGATGGCGGTTTTCCCGACCCGAACATGGTGGGCACACAGGTGCGCCGCATACTTAATGGGTAAGTGACGCTCACCGACACGCTGAACCGCCCGCTCCACGACCTTCGGATCTCCGTGACCGACCGGTGCAATTTCCGCTGCGTGTACTGCATGCCGAAGGAGATCTACGGCAAGGGCTACCAGTTCTTGCAGAAGGATCAGCTGCTCACGTTCGAGGAGCTCGGCCGGCTCGCCGCGATCTTTGCCGGACTCGGCACCCACAAGATCCGGCTGACCGGCGGAGAGCCGCTCATGCGCCGCGGCCTCGATGGCCTCGTGAAGATCCTCGCGGCCATCCCTGACGTCGACCTCACGCTCACGACCAACGGCGCTCTCCTGAAGGACCAGGCACCGGCGCTTGCGGCGGCCGGACTCAAGCGCGTGACGGTCAGCCTGGACTCGCTCGATGACACCGTCTTCAAGTGCATGAACGACGTGGACTTCCCGGTGGCCCGCGTGCTCGAAGGCATCGACGCGGCGATCGCGGCCGGTCTCGAGCCGGTGAAGATCAACATGGTCGTCCGGCGCGGGCTGAATGATCAGAGCATCCTGCCGATGGCCCGCTACTTCCGCGAGAAGGGGCTGATCCTGCGGTTCATCGAGTACATGGACGTCGGCCACACGAATGGGTGGCGGCTCGAGGATGTCGTGTCCGCGCGCGAGATCGTCCGGACGATCGACGCCGAGCTGCCGCTCCTGGCGTCTGAGGCGAACTACACGGGGGAGGTCGCGGAGCGCTGGCGCTACGCCGACGGGTCCGGCGAGATCGGCGTGATCGCCTCGGTGACCCAGCCGTTCTGCGCTGACTGCACCCGAGCCCGCCTCTCCGCGGACGGAGGCCTCTACACCTGCCTCTTTGCGACGACCGGCCGCGATCTCCGCGCGCTCCTACGGGCCGGCGCTTCCGATGAAGACATCCGCGAGGCGATCAGCGCGACCTGGGTCGAGCGCGCCGACCGCTACTCCGAGCAGCGCTCGGGTGAGACCGCCGGACTGCACAAGATCGAGATGTCGTTCATCGGGGGCTAGCGGTCATGTTGGTCAGGGCCGGTCCGGGTCGAAGAGATCGGCATCCGGGTGCGAGCCGCTCCGAATGAGCCCGGCGATGAGCTCTCCCGCGGCCATCGCGTAGCCGTTCCCGTGGCCGGTGAAGCCGCCGCAGCGGTAGATCCCGTCGGCGGCCCGCCCGAGATACGGCAGACCGTCATGCGAGAAGCCCATCGTCCCGCCCCACCGGTGCGTCACCGGCGCATCGATCCCGTGCTCCTGGAGGAACGCGTCAAGCCGTCGCTGGATCGCGTCGCTCGTCCCGTCGTCCTCGCCGACCTCATCGTCGACCGCGGTGTTCCGCCACCCGCCCACGATCACGTTGCCCGCGGCGAGCTGCCGCCAGTAGCGATAGCCGCGGTGCGCGTAGGTCGGGCGGGGGAACATTCGCGTCGCCAGAGGCGCGGTCGCGCAGACCTGTCCCCTGACCGCGCGCACGCGTGTGGCGGCCAGATGAGCGGTGTACGCGTTGGTGCAGAGGACCACGGCGCCGGCACGGACCGTTCCTCGGGCGGTGCGCACTTCCGTCGGCGTGCAGCTCAAAGCCTGGGTGGCGGTGAAGATCCGGATACCGAGGCGCTCGACCGCGTCCGCGAGGCCGCGGACGAAACGGACCGGATGGATCTCGCCGTCGTCCTCGTAGACGGCCGTGCGGTCCGCTGGCTGCAGCCGCACGCGCACGCCATGCGCCGCGAGCTCGTGCGCGCTGTCGACGATCTCGCTCCACTCGGCGTCGTCCCCGGCGACCTGGTCCGAGCCATTCCACGCGCTCTCGCATTCGATGGCGTTGGACCGAATGGCCGACCGGAAGAGGACCCGGTTCGCGAATGTGAAGCGGAACACGCGCGTCGCGCGATCGGCGCCGTACCTGGCGCACGCGGCGACGTAGTTGTCGCTGACCCCGCCGAGGACGAAGCCCGCATTGCGTCCGCTCGCGCCGTCGGCGACCTCGCCCCGCTCGAGGATCATCGCCGATCCGCCCTCGCGGGCGAGCGCGTAGGCCAAGGCGATCCCCGCGATGCCGCCGCCGATGATCGCGACGTCCGCGGTCAGGTCCTGGTCCAGCGATCCGCGCGGGGTGTGCGCCGCGCCGTCGAGCCAGATGCTGGTCACCGGGCGGTCTCGGCGACCCTCCCAAGTGCGTCGTCGAGCTCGCCGGCCATCCGCACCGCGTTCGCGGAGCCGATCCGCATCCGCTCGGTGGCCTGCGCGACGGTCTCCTTGATGTCGGGGGTCAGCTTCGAGCGGAGGAACGCCGACGCCTGCGCCACCAGCGCGGGCGGCGTGAGCTGCCCGGCGGCGTTCGCAGCGCGCTGCTTGCCACCCGGATCCATCTTCGCGACGAACTCATCCCAGCTCGCGACGAGCGCCCGGAAGCCGGCCTCGCGGGCGTGCTTGAGCCCGTGCATCCGGACGAGGAGCAGGCTCCGGTCCTGCTCGCGGATGAGATCGGTGAAGATCGCCTTCGCGTAGCGCTCGATGAGCGCCGGGTCATTGAAATCGGCGATGGCCCCGCGGAAGCGGGCCTCCTCCTGCGGATCGCCCTGCTGCGCCTCCTTCATTCGGGCGATGTAGCGGTCATAGAGCGCGGCGTCACCCTCGATCGCGGCGACGGACGCGATCGGTCCGGCAACGTCGGGCTGGAGCCGCGTCGCGCCATCCAGATGTGCTCCGATCCGTCGGCGGGCCTCGGCGCGGACGTCGGCCGCAGCAGCGGCGTGCCCGAGGGCGTTGATGACGAGCTGTCGCTTCTCCCGCTCGTCCGAGGTGTCGTCGACGCGGTTCTCCCACCCGAGCTTCTCGAGCTGCGGCCGGAAGGTGGCGTCCGCGAGCTCGCGGAACGCGCGCTCCGTCGAAGGACGGAGGGCGTTGTGATGGATCCAGCCGAGGATGTCGCCGAGGGTCCGGAGGACATAAAGGTCGTCCTCGCCCCTAAGACCGGCGACCAAATTGAGGACCTGGCCGACGGTGGCCTTGTTCGCCCGGGCCAGGGCCCACTGGTCATCGATCAGCGAGAGCCGCTCCTCGGCCGTGAGACCGTCGAGGTGCGCGGCCAAGATCTCGATGGACCGATCGTCGAAGGCGTAGCGATAGAAGCCAGCGCCGGCGCCGTTCGGGAAGTACCAGGTCGCGCCGGGCAGCTCGACCGTCCCGCTCGCCTTGTCCAAGAGGTACCGGAGCTCCTTCACCGTGCCGTCCCTGGTCCCGTAGCGGAACACGACGGGGACCGGCCAGAGCTGGGTCGTCGCTGCGACCGAGGGATCGGCGAAGAAGCGGGCCTGCTGGAGGTCGACCGCGAGCCCAGTCGCCGTCTGGCGGACGGCGCAGCTGACCAGCGGATGCCCAGGTTCTGTGATCCACGCTGTCGCGAGACCGGTCACATCGCGGGAGGACGACTCGTCCAGCGCGCGCCAGAAGTCGCCGGCCGTGGCGTTGGACCACTTGTGCCGGCCGAGATAGATGCGCACCCCGGCGCGGAAGTCGTCCTCGCCCAGGTAGTTCTCGATCATCCTGAGCACGCCTTGCCCCTTGAGGTACGTCACGGCATCGAAGCGCTCGTTCGCCTCGTCCACGTTCTTCGCTTCCATCGAGATGGGATGGGTGGACACGAGCGAGTCAAGGTTGAAGGCGGGCGTATTTTGCGCCACCACATCGCGCCAGAAGCGCCACTCGGGATTCACGCTGGAGGTGCACTTCTCGCCGACGAAGCTCGCGAACGATTCATTGAGCCACAGGTCGTTCCACCAGGCCATGGTCACCAGGTCGCCCCACCACATGTGCGTGAGCTCATGCGCCGCGACGCTGAATACGGCCTTGAAGGTCGCGGTCGATGCGGTCCTCTGATCCGCCGCGAGGAGGGTCGTCCGGTACGTGATCGCGCCAGGGTTCTCCATGGCGCCGGCCTCGAAGTCCGGGATGCCGATCGCGTCCACCTTGGGCGGGAACGGATACGGGATCCCCGTGTACTGCTCGAGCCACTCGACGGCGCGGACGTGCGCGTCGCGGGCGTAAAGCGCCTGGTCGGCTGTGCCCTTCGGGAGCCACACCCGGCACTCGACGCCGCTCTTCGTCGTTGCCGGTGGCGTCGACTCGTACGGACCGACGGTGAACGCGAGGAGGTACGAGGACATCATCGGGGTCTCGCGGAATACGGTCAGCCGGCGGCCGCCGCGGTCTTCCGAGCGCTCGACCGGCATGTTCGCGATCGCCGCGAGGGCGGGGTCGTGGACCAGCTCGAGCGCGAACGTCGCCTTGAACTCGGGCTCGTCGAAGCAGGGGAAGGCCCGCCGCGCGTCGGCTGCCTCGAACTGCGTCACGGCGTACCGCTCGCCGGGACGATTCGACCGGTACAGCCCGCGAAGCTTCTCGGCGATCTCGCCGGTCCAGGTGAGCTTCAGGTCGTGCGTGCCCGGGCTGAGCTCACGGCTGAGCGCCAGCGTCGCCGTCTGGGCCTCTTCGTCGTACGTGACGCCCGCGATGTGCCCGCCGGTCTTGATGTCGAGATCGACGCTGTG
>JANLWM010000014.1:0-2209 GCA_031364525.1 Chloroflexota bacterium
CATCGTGCCGTCGGCCCGCAGGACCGCCGCAACGAAGGCCGACGCGTGCGCGAGGTTGAAGACCGCGTCGGCACGCGGCACGTCCTTGGGCAGCGCGGCCCGGGCTTCCTTGGTGGTGAGCTGCGAGGTGGGCACGAACAGGCAGGCCCGCCACGCGCTCGGGAAGGCGAAGCGCGCGGCGATCGGGCCATCCGCCGAGGGGAGCGCGATCGTGAACGCGCCGTACAGCGCCGCCGCGACGTTGTCGGCATGTCCCTCAACGTCCGCCGCGATCCGCAGCAGTGCCCGCCGACCGAGCGGCTCACCGGCCAGCGCGTTCGCAACGACGATCCCGCCGACGATCGCGGCCGCGCTCGAACCGAGGCCGCGGCCGAGCGGGATCGCCGAACGCTGCGTGACATGCAGCGGACCGATGGTCTGTCCAAGCGTCTTCGCCGCAGCGAGCGCGCCGACGACGAAGAGGTTGTCCTCGTTGGTCGGCACGTCGCCGCCGTTGCCCTCGACGGTCACCGACCACGAGCGCGCCGGCTTGACGTCGAACTCCGCGAGCAGCGGGAGCGCGACGGCGAAGGCATCGAAGCCGGGGCCGAGGTTCGCGCTCGTCGCAGGCACGCGGACCCGAAGGTCGCTCATCGGTCCGTCCTAGCCGCGGATCGCGGCCAGGACCGCTTCGATGGTCGGCGCCGTCTCGTGGAGCTTTGGCCCGAGCGTGATCGCGCGGTCGGGATCCTTCATCCCGTTGCCGGTGAGCACGCAGACGACCTGCTTCGGCTTCGTGCCGGTCTGCGCGAGCTTCCGCAGGCCCGCGACCGCGGCGGCGCTCGCCGGCTCGCAGAACACGCCATCGTGCTGGGCGAGGAACTTGTACGCATCCAGGATCTCGTCGTCCGTCACGGCGCTGATCGAGCCTCCCGATTCGTCGCGGGCGCGGACCGCGCCGTTCCACGACGCGGGATTCCCGATACGGATCGCGGTGGCGATCGTCTGCGGATCTTTCACGATCTCCCCGTTCACGATCGGCGCGGCACCGGCCGCCTGGAATCCGTACATGACCGGTCGGCGCTTCGCCATCTTCGACTCACGCGCCTCGTTGAAGCCCTTCCAGTACGCGGTGATGTTCCCGGCATTCCCGACAGGGATACAGAGCCACTCCGGCGCATCGCCGAGGACCTCACAGACCTCGAACGCCGCCGTCTTCTGGCCATCGATCCGATGCGGGTTGACGCTGTTGACGAGCGTTCCCTCGCCACCGGCGGCGAGCTCGCGAGAGAGCGCGAGGGCGTCGTCGAAGCTGCCGTTGATCGCGACGACGCGGGCGCCGAAGGCGATCGCCTGGGACAGCTTGCCCAGCGCGACGTGACCCGCCGGCAGGATGACGATGCAGGGCAGCCCGGCCCGGGCCGCGTACGCCGCAGCGGACGCCGACGTGTTGCCGGTGGAGGCACAGAGCACGGCCTTCGCCCCATCCTCCATCGACTTCGCGATCGCGAGCACCATGCCCCGGTCCTTGAACGAGCCGGTCGGATTGGCGCCCTCGATCTTCAGCCAGATCTCCGGAATGCCGGTCTCGCGTTCGAGCGCGACGGCGCGCACGAGCGGCGTGCCGCCCTCGCCGAGCGTCAGGCGCGGCGTGGCTGACGTGACCGGCAAGTGATCGCGATAGCGCTCGATGAGCGGGATCTGCGGAGGCATCGCCGCATCGTACGGCCTGGCGCAGGCCGGCCCGCGTAGGATTCACGCGTGAAGATCAGCGCGAGAGAACGGCAGCTCCTTCGTGTCCTGCTCGTGCTGGCCATCGTTTTCCTTGCGTTGCAGGTCATCGCGATCCTGTGGGAGGCATTCGGCCGGCTCGCCGATGTCCTGATCATCTTCGGTGCGGCGTGGGCGCTCTCGTACATCCTCTCGCCGCTCGTCGACCGGCTCGATCGGCGAACGCGGCTCAACCGGTCCGGGGCGGTGTTGGTCGTCTACGCGGCGATCTTCATCCTGATCGCCGCCGCGGGCGCATTCGTGCTGCCGCGCCTTGCCGAGCAGCTCGCCGCGCTCGCCGCGCGCGGTCCCGAGCTCGCAGCGGGCGCCGACGTGGCCGCGAAGGACTTCCAGGTCACCCTCGACCGCCTCGGAGTCCCGGTGAACGTCGTGCCGTTGTATGAGGCCATCCCCGGGCGCCTCGCCGGCCTCGCCGGCACATTCGCCACGGACGCTCTCG
>JANLWM010000154.1:0-2017 GCA_031364525.1 Chloroflexota bacterium
CAGCGTCACGAGCAGCAAACGGGTCAGCACGGCCACCGACACGCGCGTGGCCGTCCCGCGTACCACCACTATCTCCGACCTAGAATACCGAGATGGCGGGTCGAAAGTTCTATGTGACCACCGCGATCGATTACGTGAACGGTCCGCCCGGACTCCACCACGCGTATGAGCGAACGGCGACCGATGCGGTGGCCCGCCTTCGGCGGCAGCGCGGCGACGATGTGTTCTTTCTGACCGGAACGGACGAGAACGCAACGAAGAACGAGGAAGCGGCGAAGGCCGCCGGGCTCGAGACCCGGGCCTACGTCGATCAGCAGTCCGCGGAGTTCAAGCGGATGGCGGACCTCTGGCAGATCTCATATGACCGCTTCATCCGGACCACCGATCCCGATCACGTCGCCGGGGTCCAGGAGTTCGTTCGCCGGTGGATCGCGAACGATGACGTCTACCTCGCCACGTACGAGGGTCTCTACTGCACCCGGTGCGAGGCCTTCTACGAGGAGAGTGACCTCATCGACGGCCGGTGCCAGTTCCATCCGGACAATGCCGACGCCATCCAGCGGGTGAAGGAGGAGAACTACTTCTTCCGGCTGTCGAAGTACTCGGATCGGCTGAAGCAGCTCTATCGCGACACCCCCGGGTTCTGTGAGCCGGAGATCCGCCGCAACGAGGTGCTCGGCTGGCTCGACCGCGGGCTCCGTGACATCAGCGTGTCCCGCGGGCGCAGTCTCGGCTGGGGGATCCCTTGGCCCGGCGACCCGAAACACACGGTCTATGTCTGGTTCGACGCGCTCATCAATTACGCGACCGGCGTCGGCTTCGGGACCGACGAGAAGCTGTTCAAGAAGTGGTGGCCGGCCGAGCTGCATGTCATCGGAAAGGACATCTCACGGTTCCACTGCATCTACTGGCCGGCGATGCTCATCGCCGCAGGCGTTCCGCTGCCGGATCGTGTGTTCGTGCACGGCTTCCTCGAGTACCGCGGCCAGCGGCTCTCGAAGTCGAGCGGCAACATGATCGATCCCTTCGCCACCGCGGCCGAATGGGGTGTTGACGCAGCGCGTTACCTCGTGCTGCGCGAGGCGCCCTTCGAGAAGGACTCGCCGATCAGTCCCGAGCAGTTCAACGCGCGCTTCAACGCCGACCTCGCGAATGGTCTCGGCAACCTGGTGTCGCGGACGATGAAGATGGTCGAGACGTACTGCGGCGGTGTGGTGCCGCCCTCCGGCGGCGAGGGCGAGTCCGAGCGGACCGTGCACGCGGCCGCGGTACGCGCGGTCGAGGCGCACGATGCCGCCGCGGCGAAGCTGTATTTCGCGGACGCCCTTGCGGCGATCTTCACGCTCGTGGACGCCGCGAACAAGCACTACCAGGTCACCCAGCCCTGGCAGCTTTCGAAGGATCCGGCGAACGCGCAGCCCGTCGCTGCGTCGCTCTACGCCGGCCTCGAAGCGCTGCGCATCACGGCGCACGCCCTCTGGCCGTACATGCCGAACGTGGCCGACGCGATCTGCGCGCAGCTCGGACTGCCATCCCCGGAGCACGCCCCGTGGCCGGAGGTCGCCCGGTGGGGCCTTCTCGAGGCCGGCCGGAAGGTGCATGCAGGCCCGCCACTGTTCCCGCGGCTCGAGGCGGCGAAGCCCTCCTGATAGATGCGCACGCGCATCTGACCGATGCGCGATTCGCGGATGATCTTGACGCGGTGCTCCGCCGGACCCGCGAAGCGGGCGTCATGCGGATCCTCACCTGCGGCGAGGACGTCGCGTCGAGCGAAGCGGCGCTCGCGATCGCCCGCCTGCATCCGGAGGTCCGCGTCGCCGTCGGTATCCATCCGCACCGGTCGGCGACCCTCGATGACGCTGCGATCGCGGCGCTCCGCTTGCTCGCGGCGGACGAGCGCGTGGTGGCGATCGGGGAGATCGGCATCGATCTGTCGGGCCGGAGCGCGCCGCGCGCCGATCAGGAGCGCGCGTTCCTCGCACAGCTCGAGCTCGCGCGGGACCTCGATCAGCAACGG
>JANLWM010000184.1:0-8950 GCA_031364525.1 Chloroflexota bacterium
GTCCTTCGAAGCCCGCGACGGTCACCTCCGGCGGGCGCGGCCCGACCGGCATCACGGCAGCGCCTCCCGATCCGCGCGCGCGAGCAGGCGGGCGTCGTCCGTCCGTGGCGGACCGTGATGGCCGGCGATCAGGAATACGACGCGATCTGAGGCTCCACGGCGGCGGGCCTCCTCCGCACCGAGACGCGCGTGATCGAGGTAGCGCGCGAATGTGGAATCTCCGTGGGCGAGCTCGCGGCGCACGCGGGGCGCGAAGCGCTCCAGGAGCACGCCCCCGACGCGGTGCCAGAGCCGGGTGCTCGCCGGCTTCGCGACGTCGTGGAGCAGGCCGGCCTCGACCAGCTCCTCGTCGGCCCCGAGCGACCGCAGGATCTCCGCGGTGCGCTCGGCGTGCCGGGTATCGCCGGCGCCCCGTGCGACGATGAAACGCACGGTCTGGCGCGGGCGCCCCATCATCGGAAGCGGAGGCCGGTGAGGGCGCTCGCGAGCGCCAAGGCGGGTCCGTACACGATCTGTTGGAGCAACGAGCCACCGAAGAAGAAGAGCGCGAGCAGGATCAACGGTCCGTACTGCTGGACCTGGCGCCACGAGTACTGCTGCCGTGGGGGCAGCAGCCCGTACACCACGTTCGACCCGTCAAGGGGCGGGATCGGGAGCAGATTGAACACGCCGAGAAGACAGTTGATGAACACGATCGAGAGAAGGACGTCCCGATAGGCGCCGCCCAAAGGATCGACGCCGCCAAACCGCAACGGGATCGCGCACAGTGCCGCAAGTGCGAAATTCGAAAGCGGCCCAGCGATCGCGACGACGCTGACCGCCGCCGCACCGCGAAGGCGGGACTCGTTGAACGGCACAGGCTTGCCGTAGCCGAACCCCGCCAGCACGAGCAGGAGCGAGCCGAAGAAGTCGAAGTGCGCCGCCGGATTCAGGGTGAGCCGGCCCAACAGCTTTCCGGTGTCGTCGCCGAGCCGATGGGCCGCGTACGCGTGCATGAATTCGTGGACCGTGATCCCAAGGACGATCGCGAAGACGAAGCCGATGAATTGGATCCACGCAGCAGCGGAGGTGGGATCCCGAATGACCCCCTGGATCGGACCGAAGAGCCCGCCGCGGAAGAACGCGAGCACCAGCAGCACGAGCCCCATGAAGAGCATCGGGTTGTTGCCGCCGGGCACCCGGGACGCGCGTCCGATCACGAGGTCAAGTCTACGGGCGCGGGCTCACGTTCCGATGTGCCCGAGCATCAGCTTCCGGGGCGGGACCGCCCGCGCGCTCCACCGGAACGCCGCCCGGATGTCCTCGATCGCCGCTGCGTCCTCCGGCCGGGCCGCATGGTGGACCTCCGCGAACGGCGCGCCGCGTTCGATGCGATCCCCCACCTTCGCATGCAGCACGATGCCCGTCCGATGATCGATGACGTCGCCCTTCCGCGCGCGCCCCGCACCGAGCCGGACCGATGCGTAGCCGATCCCGTCGGCTGCGATCGATCGGACGTACGCGGTCCGAGGCGCCACCAGCACGTCGACGCGTGGCGCATGCGGGAGCCTGCTCGCGTCGTCGACCATCGCGACATCGCCACCTTGTGCTGCGACGAGCTCGCGGAGCTTCGCGAGCCCGCTGCCGTCCGAGATCGCCCGGTCGATGCGCCGGACGGCCGACGCGCGGTCACGCGATCGACCGCCCAGGATGAGCATCTGGGCTCCCTCCAGTCGGGCGAGCTCGACAAGATCGCGCGGCCCATCGCCGCGTAGCGTCGCGATGGCCTCGGCCACCTCGAGGCTGTTGCCGACGGCCCGTCCAAGGGGTTGTTCCATGTCGGTCAGCTCGCACATCACCCGGAGACCGTGAGCCTTGCCGATCGCGACCATCGTGCGGGCAAGCTCGCGGGCCGAACGCAGATCCTTCATGAACGCGCCGCTCCCGACCTTCACGTCGAGCACCACGGCGTTCGCACCGGCTGCGATCTTCTTCGACATGATGCTCGATGCGATGAGCGGTATCGATGGCACCGTCCCCGTCGTGTCGCGCAACCCGTAGAGCTTGCCGTCGGCGGGCGCGAGATCCGCGGTCTGCCCGGTCAACACGATGCCGATGCGCTCGAGCTGCGCAACGAACTCCGCGGTCGTGAGGTCGACGCGGTAACCGGCGATCGACTCCATCTTGTCGAGCGTGCCGCCGGAAAAGCCGAGCCCGCGGCCGCTCATCTTGGCCACCGGCAGGCCGCACGCCGCGACCAGCGGCGCGACGACCAGCGTGGTCTTGTCACCGACGCCGCCAGTGGAGTGCTTGTCCACGACCCGGCCGAAGCGGCGCAAATCGAGTCGCTGGCCGGACTCCACCATCGCGGAGGTCAGCGCGGCCGTCTCGCGCGAGTCCATGCCGCGCCACATGACCGCCATGCAGAAGGCCGCCATCTGGTACTCCGGGATCTCATCCTTCGTGTAACCGGCGATCAGATGCGCGATCTCGTCATCAGAGAGCCGCACGCCGTCCCGCTTCTTTTCGATGAGCTCGACGGTGCGCATCAGACCGGGCCGCCCTCCTCCTTGAGGATCTTCTTGCGGAGCAGCGCCAGGAACGGCCGCATCGACGGAGTGCGGACGAAGCGCGCGACCGACGCCGCGCGGCGGACCTCGATCCGATCGCCGACCTGCAGGTCGTGCTCCTCCTGTCCATCGAGCGAGAGCCGGGCCGGCTCCAGTACTCCGAGCGAGATCGTCTGATCCACGTCGAGCACCACCGCGTTCGGGAACGACAGGTGCGGGGCGATCGGCACGATCATGATCGCGCGCGACGACGGGATGATCAGCGGCCCGCCGACGGACATCCCGTAGGCGGTGCTCCCCGTCGCGGTCGCGACGATGAGCCCGTCCGCCCAGTACACGGTGAACGGCGCACCGTCGATCCGCACCTCGACATGGATCGAGCGCACCTCCCTGCCGCGCGCCACCACGACGTCGTTGAGCGCGAGGGCCTCGATATCCGCCGCTGCGGTGCGGCTGACCCGGGCCTGGAGCATCGTGCGCTCCTCGCAGGTCCAGGAGCCCGAGCCGATCTCCTCGAGCAGACCATCGAGCTCGTCGACCGATCCGCCGGCGAGGAACCCGAGCCGCCCGAGGTTGATGCCGAGGATCGGCACGCCAAGCGGCGAGAGCGCGCGCGCGGCGCGAAGCATGGTCCCGTCCCCGCCGAAGACGCAGGCCGCTCCGACACCGGCGACCTCGCGGGCGAGGCTGCTCGAATCGAGGGACACCTCGACGACCTCATGACCGCGGCCGCGCGCGCGCTCGGCCCCGTCGTGCGCCGCATCGATCGCGAATTGCCAGTCCGGGCGCACCGCGAATGCCAGCTTCATTCCACGGACTCCGCGGATTCCGCGGCGCGCTCGCGGATCCGGCCCGGCGCGAGTCCGGCCTCGCCCTTCCGGCAATGGAGGAAGATCTCCCGGTTACCCTCCCGCCCGGCGAGACGGGACGGCGCGATCGCCACGGTCCCGAGGCCCGCGGCCATGAACGCCTCGGCGACGGCGACGACAGACGCCGCGCGGGCCTTCGCATCACGGACGATGCCGCCGCGCCCGACCGATCCCCGGCCGGCCTCGAACTGCGGCTTCACCAGGGCCACGACGTCGCCACCGTCCCGAAGATGACGGAACGACGGCGGGAGCGCGACGCGTAGCGAGATGAACGACAGGTCCGCAAGGACGAGGTCCACCGTTTCGGGAAGCTCGAAGCCGTCGCGGGCGTTGAGGCCCTCACGCGCGACGACCCGCGGGTCGGTGCGCAGCTTCCAGTCGAGCTGTCCCTTGCCGACGTCGATGGCGTAGACCCGTAGCGCACCCCGTTGCAGCACCGAGTCGGTGAAGCCGCCGGTCGACGAACCGACGTCGAGGACGACCTTCCCGGCGACGTCGATGCCGAAGTCCTCGAGCGCTCCTTCCAGCTTGTCGCCGCCGCGCGACACGAACCTCGGTCCCGTGGCGATGGTGATCGCAGCCGCGTCGGAGACCGGTGCCGCCGCGCGGTCGGCCACCTCGCCGTCCACCCGCACGGCGCCGGCGAGGATAAGGGCCTGCGCCCGTTCGCGACTGGGTGCGAGCGCACGCTGGACGATGAGCTGATCGAGCCGAATGCGGGCGGCCATCACCGCCGAAAGCCTATCCGTAGACTCCGAGCGATGCCGAAGCGCCTCCCCCGTTCGCGGACCTTCAAAGGTGATCCGAAGCTCGTGTACTACGACTCCGCCACCGGCACCGCGGGCGAGCCCCCGATCGTGCTCCTGCACGGCGCGACCTTCCGGTCCGAGGACTGGGAGAACATCTACCCCCGGCTTGCCACGCGCTATCGGGTCATCGCATACGACGCGCGCGGTCATGGCAAGAGCGGTCGAGCGACGAGCTACGCGATCGGCGACCTCGCCGATGACCTATTGCGGATCATCGAGGGCCTCGCCGGCGGTCCGGCCATCGTCATCGGGCACTCGATGGGCGGCGCCACGGCGCTCGTTGCCGCGGCGAAACGTCCATCGGCGATCCGCGCGCTCGCCCTCGAGGAGCCGGTGGTCGACAACTGGGATCGCGACTGGCGCGCGGACTACTACGCGAGCGTGCGGGGCGCCCTCGGTTCCATCGCCGAGCCGGGCGCGTTCAAGCGCGCGGTCGCGTCGCTGCCGCTTCCGGCGCGCGGCCCCCGCGGCGAGCGCACCGTCGGTGAGGTCCGTGGCTTCTACGCCGCCGAACGTCTCGCGACGTACTACAAGGATGTCGACCCCGCGTTCGTCGAGCAGTTCGGGCACGCGAAGCCCGACGGTCACGAGCTGGTCGTCAGCGCCGTTCCCCCGATGCCGACGCTGCTGCTCGCGGCGTACGTCTCGGACGGAAGCGCATTGAAGGACGGGGAGGCTGAAGCATTGGCGAAGAAGTGGCCTGACGCGCAGCTGGTGAAGTTCCCCGCCGTCGGCCACCGCATCCACGGCCTGCGTCCGGAGCCGTTCCTCGAGGCGCTAGAACCGTTCCTGCGGAAGGCCCGCGCCGCCAGCTAGACGAGCGCGACACGAGTTACACGAGCGAGGGCACGCGGGTCAGCGGACCGTGATGGTCCAGTACACACCGGGGTCCTCGAGCCAGGTGGCGCCGTCGATCACGCCCCGCACATCGAGGCGGTACGTACCGGGTGTCGCCGGCGCGTGGATCTGGAACTGGAACCAGCCCGTCTGGCCGGGACCGACATAGCTCGTGGTCGGCGTGGTGATCCGGTTGCCCGAGATCCAGCCCTGGGCGAGCTCCGGCCGCGCGACGTCGAGCGGCGAGGAGGTCGCGATGCTCGCCTGCTGACCCGGGCTGCCCTGGTACCACCCGCGATAGCCGGTGTTCGTGAGCGCGACGACGAGCGTCGTCACCTGACCGGGAGCGAGGGTCGGATCGGGGCTCTGAGCGGCCCACGCGGCGTGGAAGCCCTGGTCGAAGTTCGCGACCGAGGTCGTCGCCGCGCGGTCGGAGAGGCCACCGAAGTCCGCTGCCCAGTACCAACCGTATTGGGACCCACCGGAGTACGACCGGCCGATGCCGATGGCGCGATACGCCGGGTTGGTGAGGACCGCAAGATGGGCGGGGCTGTTCAGCCAACCCTGGAGGACTTGCGCCGCTCCGACGAAACCGGCGGCGAGATCCTCGCCGGCCCATGTCGAGAACGCCGGGTAGCCGGCGTCGGCCATCCGCTGGGTCGGCGAACGGCCATCGAGCGAGGTGTGGGCGAAGTAGTTATTCACCGCCATGTCGGTCGCCATCCACTTCGCGGCCAGAGTGAGGGAGTCGGAGACGACGAGCGTCGAGAGTCCACGCGATGCTCGGAAAGCGTTCACCTGCGTAAGGAGATCGCTCTCACCGGTGTCGAGCGTCGCCCCCCGGGCGGCGATCCCGCCGACGCCCAGCTGCGCGACAGCGGCGACAAGGAGGACGGCGACGACCACGATCTTCCGCATTCGTGAAAGGTAACCGTCGTCGTTGCCTACGTGTTACCCGTTCGGGTGCCTACAGACCGGTTACATACCGTGCCGAGACCTTGGGCTTACTAACTCGACGGCCGCTTGACCTGACGGGCGAGTGCATCGGCGAGCTTCGTGATCCGCAGATCCGCCGCATCCAGACGGGTGGCGCACTCCGCGTACAGACGAAGTCCCTCTTCGTACAGCGTCACCGCCGCATCGAGATCGAGCTCGGGATCCTCGAGCCGGTCGGCGATCGCCTCCAGACGAACGAGCGCGGCCTCGATCGGCCGCTCGGCATCCGGTCTCTCAGGCTCGCCCATCGCCGACCTCCACGCCCTCGATCCGGATGTCCGCACGCCCGTCGCGCATCCGCAGCCGCGCCGGGGCACCCGGCCGCAGCGACACGGCGTCCGAACGGATCCGGCCATCTGCGCCTTCGACGATCGCGTACCCGCGGCCCAGGACCGCGAGCGGCGAGAGGGCCTCGAGCCTGCGCCGGGCGCTGACGGCCCGCTGTCTGCGGTGCGGCACCGCTCTGGCGATGGCGCGATCGATCGCGCGGCGATCATCATCCAGCCGCTGCCGAAGGGCCGCGACTCGCGCCGGTGGCGCGCGACGG
The DNA here is from genome assembly GCA_031364525.1 of Chloroflexota bacterium. Taxonomy (GTDB): domain Bacteria; phylum Chloroflexota; class Limnocylindria; order P2-11E; family P2-11E; genus UBA4735. The sequence goes on from JANLWM010000184.1 coordinate 6,608, forward strand.
TCGAGCATCCGGCGCGCCCCTGCCAGGCGACGACGACGATCCGCGGCGATCTCGCCGATCCGCACCTCGATCCGCCGGCGAAGCCGCTGCGCGGCGGCGAGCTCCACGCCGGCGTCGGGGACGACAAGCTCCGCCGCGACCGACGGCGTCGGGGCGCGCAGGTCCGCGACGAGATCGACGAGCGTGATATCGGACTCGTGGCCCACCCCGGTGCAGACGGGCTTGGGGAACCGCGAGATCGCGCGCACGAGCGCCTCGTCGTTGAACGGCGACAGATCCTCGCTCGCGCCGCCGCCACGCGCGAGGATCACGACATCCAGGTCCCGGAGCTGAGCGAGCCCATCAAGCGCGCCGATCATCGATTCCACCGCCCCCTGACCCTGTACCTGAGCGGCGGCAAAGATCAGCTCGACGTTCGGGTCGCGACGGGCGATAACGGTCTGCACATCGTGCCAGGCCGCACCCGTGGGACTCGTCACGACGCCGACCCGCCGGGGCTTCGCGGGAAGCGGGCGCTTGCGGTCCTGCAAGAACAGTCCTTCCGCGGTCAGGCGCCGCTTGAGGGCCTCGAGCCGGAGATACGCGTCGCCCGCGCCGGCAGGCCGGAGGTCGTCGCAGCGGAGGTTGTACGTGCCGCCCTTGATGTACACATCGAGGTCGCCGTGGACGAGCAGCCGCGCACCCGCGCGCGGGGTGAGCGCGACGTTGGCCGCGGCCGTCGCAAAGAGGCTGCACCTGAGCTGCGAGGTGTTATCGCGGAGGGTGAAGTACGCGTGACCCGCCGCCGACACGGTCGCCTCGGAGACCTCTCCTTCGACCCACACGTCCTTGAAGGTCTCGCCCTCCATCAGCCGTCGGGCAATGAGCACCGTGAGCTCGTGGACCTTGAGGATCCGGTCCGGTGCGCCGCTCACTGGGCGCGTTCGAGATACTCCCCGGTCCGCGTGTCGACCTTGATCTTGTCGCCCTGATTGACGAAGAGGGGGACGTTCACCCGGAGCCCGCTCTCGAGCGTCGCCGGCTTGTTCGCCCCTGTCGCCGTGTCGCCCTTGAGGCCGAACTCCACGCTCGCGACGGTCATGATGACGGACGGCGGCAGGTCAACGCCGATGGGGTCGCCTTCGTACTCGTTCAGCTGCACGACCATGCCGTCGGTCAGGTAGTTGATCCCATCGCCGAGCTGATCGGCATCGAGCGCGATCTGATCGAACGTCTTCGTGTCCATGAAGTGGTAGAGGTCGCCATCGCTGTACATGTACTGGACATCGCGGTGATCGAGCCGGGCTCGGGCGAAGCGGTCTCCCGCCTGGAACGTCTTTTCGATAAGGTCCCCCCGCCGCACGTTGCGGAGCTTCATGCGCACCTGCGCACTGCCCCGACCCATCTTGATGTGCTGGAACTCGACGATCTGATAGAGGGTGCCGTCGAGCTCGATGGTCATGCCGCGCTTGATCTCGCCTGTCGATACCATCTAAACGCCTTCGGCGGACTGACGTCCTTCGCTCATTGCGGAAGGATCGCTCTGTCGAAGAAGCCAACGAAGTGCCTCCTCGTAGCCCGCCACTCCTTTACCTATCACTTGATGCGCGGTGACGTCCTTGAGATACGTATGATGCCTGAACGGTTCGCGCTTGCTGATGTCGCTGATGTGCACCTCGACCACCGGGAACGCGCAGGCGGCGATCGCATCGCGAAGCACGATCGATGTGTGCGCGAGCCCACCCGGATTGATGACGCAGCCGTCCGAGTCGGCATGCCGCTGCAGGAAGTCGATGAGCGCGCCCTCGTGGTTGGACTGAAGATCGACGACCAGGTGACCCGCCCCGGCGACCTCGTGGAAGCGTCTCACCACCTCGTCGAGCGTCGTGGTCCCGTAGATCGCCGGCTCCCGCACGCCAAGGGTGTTGAGATTCGGCCCGTTCACCAGCAGGAGCTTCATCGTCCCTCCACGATCGCGGTCGCCTGACGGATCGCCCGCGGCGCGACGTCGATCACTTCGCTGAACCGCCCGATCGTCCGTGGCAGGATCCACCGCACCTTGCCGGCTCGGGCCTTCTTGTCCTGCTGGACGAACGACCACGTCGCGACCGGCAGCGTGGCGCGCGTCGGCAGGCCCGCCACCGCGAGCACCGCTTCGAGCCGTTCGCGCAGCGTGGTCGGCGCAAGGTCCAGAACGTCCGCGAGCGCCGTCGCGAAGACGAGACCGATACTGACCGCCTCCCCGTGCGTGACGCGGTAGCGGCTCGCGGCCTCGTACGCGTGCCCAAGCGTGTGGCCAAAGTTGAGGAGCTCGCGCAGCCCCACCTCACGCTCGTCGGCGGCGACGATGCCGGCCTTCACGTC
>JANLWM010000274.1:0-4264 GCA_031364525.1 Chloroflexota bacterium
CGACAAAGCGCTGCGCAACGTCAGCTATTTATACAATCGCGATGTCAAGGAGTCGATCGACCGGGTTCAGGCGATGATTGAACCCTTGATGACTGTCACTGTTGGCGTGATATTGTCATCATCACGTCCATCAGGATCAGATCGGGCTGCTCCTTGATCGCCGCCGCGATCGCGTCGTGCCCGTTGCTCGCGGTGAACGTCTCGTAGCCGTTCCCGGAGAGCCGCCGCACGATGAGCTCGACGTTCGCAGGCTCGTCGTCAACGATGAGGACGCGGCCAAGACGCTCGGACGGCTCGATGCCTGACGCCGGCAGCTCGGCCGGCCGGGTGGTGTGCTTCGGAGCGGCGCCGCTGACGAAATAGCGATTGAGGACGGCGCGCAGCTCCGCCGGTGCGTAGGGCTTCGTGACGAAGTCGTCGCATCCGGCGTCACGTGCGCGCTCCCGATCGGCGTCCATCGCGAGAGCCGACACCGCGACGATCGGGATCTCCTTCGCCCACGCTTCCGCCCGGATGGCGCGCGTGACCGCCCAGCCGTCGAGCTTTGGCAGGAGGAGGTCCACGAGCACCGCATCGGGATGCTCGCGGCGGGCCATCTCGAGACCGGTCGCGCCGTCTGTCGCGGTGAGCGCCTCGTGTCCCGCGCCGCGAACGATGCGCGAGGCGACGTCGAGGTTGTTCGCCTCGTCCTCGATGATCAGGATGCGAGCCATTACGCGACCCCTACGACGGAGGCGACCGCGCGCACGTACACCGGCACCGTGAAGCAGAAGACGCTTCCGCCGTTGGCGCCGCTCTCGACCCAGATACGCCCGCCGTGCAGGGCCACGAGCCGCTTGCTGATGGCAAGACCAAGGCCCGTGCCGCCGTAGCGCCTGGTGGTCGACGCGTCGGCCTGCCGGAACTCGTCGAAGATGTACGCCTGCGCCTCCTTGCTGATGCCGATGCCGGTGTCGGACACCGAAACGGTGACCCACCCGTCACCCGTGGATGCCGAGATGACGACCGCGCCGGCGTCCGTGAACTTCACGGCGTTCGAGACGAGGTTCACCAGGACCTGACGGAACCGCGCACGGTCCGCGAGCACCGTCGGTAGATCCAGCGGGACCGACGAGCGGACCTCCAGCTCCTTCGCATCGGACTGCGGCTGGACGAGCGCCAAGACGTCGTCGATGACCGGTCGGACGTCGAGCTCTTCGACGTTGATCTCCATCCGGCCCGCCTCGATCTTGGACAGGTCGAGCAGGCCGTTGATGAGACTGAGCAGGTTGTCGGCTGCGGTGGTGACCCGCTGCAGGTCCGACTCCTGCTGTGAGTTGAGCTCCCCATCGAGCCCATCGAGCATGAGCTTCGAGTACCCGATGATCGCGTTCATGGGCGTCCGGAGCTCATGCGACACGTTCGCAAGGAACTCGCTCTTCAGACGGTTCGCCCGCTCCAGCTGGAAGTTGTTGTCCCGCAGCTCGCCAACGAGATCGGCGTTCTCCTTGGCCACCGAGACCAGCCGCGCGACCGTGCGCAGGGTCCGAGCCTCTGACTCGGTGATCTCGGCCTCGCCCTTGAAGTAGACCGAAAGAAGTCCGGTGATGACGCCACGCGTCGCGAGCGGCACGTGTGCCGCGCTCCGCAAGGGCCCGTACGGGATCTCCGAGCGCTGCACGACGTCCGGGTCACCGGTCTTCGTGTTCAGCACCTCGGACGCGATCCTGGTCGCGTCCGCGGCCTCGATGGTCAGCATGCTCGCTCCGATGAGCTCCTCCTGCGATGCGTCGCGCAGCACGATCGCTGCGGCGTCGGCATTCACAAGGGCCACCAGGCGAGTGAGCGACTCCGCAAAGATCCGCTCGCGGTCCGTGACGCCGACGACGGCGTCCGACACCGCGTTCACGGTGCGCACCTCATCCAGATACTCCTGCTGGGCCCGGTCACGCTCTTGGAGCGATCGGGCCATCGTGTCGAAGGCGCGTTCGAGCGTGCCCACCTCGTACGGCGAGCGCCCCTCGATCCGCACGCCCAGGTCGCCGCCCTCGATCTTCTGGGCGGCCGCCGCGAGTGCCGCGAGCGGCGCAGTGATGGTGCGTGCGGACTGGTACGAGACCGCGGTCACGACGCCGATGACGCCGACGAGGAGCGCGCCGAGGATGATGAACAGCGAGCGCTGCGCCTCTTCCACGGGTGCGGCCGCCACCAGCACGCCGAGGAGCAGGGGGTCCGAGTTAGCGGTGTGGGTGCGCTCCAAGGTGAAGATGCCGTAGTAGTTGTGCCCGTCAACGACGATCGTCTTGGAGATGAGATCGCTCGGGGACGCGTCGACGTCGGCGCTCGTTGGGAACTGCGCGACCTCGTCGGCATCGATGCCGATGGTCGCCGCACGCGGGACCCCGCGCCACATGACGGCGAGCTGCGCGTCGGAGGTCGCCTGGATCGACTTGAGGAAGTCCTCGTCGAGCACCGTGCCGACCAGGATGTAGCCGAGGACCCGGGTATTCGCGTCGTCCCGGACGATGGACAGCGCCCGCACCGTGACGCCCGCCGGCTCGTCGTACAGCACATACGCCTGCTCAGGGCTCGCGTTCGCACGCGCGAGGAGATCCGCGCCGAGCTTCTCGCCCTTTGCGATGTCCTGGCCACCGGTGATCACCGTTCCGGTCACATCCGCGTAGCTGAGGATGTCCGCGCCGATGCTGGACTTGGCGAACAGCAGGAAGCTCTGGACGTCGTTCAGCTTGGCGGTGCTCTTGTCCGTGATGAGATCGAGCGCCAGCCGCTTTGTGGTGGGGAGACCGGCCACGAAGCGCGCGCCGCGCGTCGCCGTCACGACGCGCGCCTCGATGGCCTGGTTGGCGGTGCCGGCGACGACGGTCGCCTCGTCCTGGAATCGGGCCTGCACGAGTCCGTTGGACACGTACTGCGCGACGAACACGATCACGGCCGCCGCGAGGATGGTGACCGTCGCCGTGCGGAACACGAGGACGCGCAGCAGGCTTGGCGGGGCGATCCGTTGGAGCATCAGCCGGTGTCTTTCTTCGCCTACTCGCCCGCGACGATCTTCTGGCCTTCTGGGCTCTTCACGAAGTCCAGGAGGGCCTTGACGGCGGGCTTGACCTTCGCCGGGTCGGCATTGGTCGTCAGGTACGTCGCCTTCGACATCTTCCATGCGCCGGTCCCGAGGTTCGCAAGCGTCGGTGCAACGCCATCGACGGCGATGAACTTGATCGTGGCGTCCTTCAGGTTCTTGGAGTTCAACGTCGCCATTCCGAGCGATCCCTTGAAAGCGCCGATCGCCTTGATGGTGTCCGCCGACTCGAAGATCTCCTGCACCTCTGACGGGTACTTGGGGGCGGTCGAACCGAAGACGTACGCCTCGATCGTGGTGCGCGTCGAGCTCGCCGCTTCGCGAACGAACGCTTTGACCGGGCCGGCGGTACTGCCGACCTCGGACCAGTCTTTGATCGAGCCCGTGTAGATCTTCGCGAGCTGATCCTTGCTCAGAGTCGTCGCCGGGTTCGATGGGTGCACCGCGAACGCGCTGCCGGTGAAGCCGATCGGCGTGAGCGAGACCTTTGCCTCGGTCGTGCGCAGCTCGCGGCCGATGTAGCCGAAGTCGACATCGCCGGTGCTCACGTTGACGATGCTCGTCTCGGTGTCGAGATCGTTCAGCTTGAAGTTCACGCCCGGGTGCAGCTCGGCGAAGCGCTTCGTGAGCGCGGTCATCGCGGCGTTGGCGCCGTTCGCGCCCGAGGCGACGTAGTCGCCCGCCAGCGGGTCTTTCGTTTTCCCAGGTGTCGGCAGCACCGACGTGCCGCCGGGACCGCCGCATGCGCCGAACACGAGGACGGTCGCCATCAGGATCCCCACTCCGCGTCCCACCAACCGGATATCCAAGCGTTCGCCTCCACCCATTAGTTCGCTAGACGTCAGATGCTCCGTCAGCCGGTGTAAGCCGGCATCCCTCAATGGGGGGAGGCCGCATGCGTTTGAGACGGGCGGTTTGCGTACAAAAGGGCCTACGCGAGTCGCGAAGGCGGCCCACTCCTTAGAATGACGTTTCCCCAAGCACGGAGGCGTTGGTGTAGCGGTAACACTGGAGAATGTGGATCTCCCTTCGAGGGTTCAACTCCCTCACGCCTCCCAGATGGAGCGGCCCAGGGCCTGGAAACACTGAAGCGGGGGGAATTGGCCCCGGAACTTGGCATACCCCCCGCGGTTGAACGCCCGCGATAACAAAAAGACAATGACCGGGACCATGGGGTGCATTACAAAC
>JANLWM010000026.1:0-1681 GCA_031364525.1 Chloroflexota bacterium
GCTGCGCGAGCTCGTGCGCGGCCGCCGCTGAATCGTTCACGCCCGCAAGAAGCACGTACTCGAAGGTGACCCGTCGTTTCGTGTGCGCGACGTATCGGGCCGATGCCGCGAGCACCTCGTCGATCCCCCACTTTCGGTTGATCGGCATGATCGCGCCGCGGGTCTCGTCGTTCGATGCGTGCAAGGACACCGCGAGGTTGATCGGTAGACCTTCCTCCGCGAGCGCATCGATCTTTGGCACGACCCCGCAGGTCGAGATCGTCAGCCGTCGCGGGCTGATCCCGAACCGATCGGCCGCGATGAGCTCGCGCACCGACGCCACTGTCGCGTCGTAGTTGTTGAACGGTTCGCCCATCCCCATGTACACGACGTGCGAGACGCGCTCGCCGCGGGCCGCGAGCTCCCGCTGCCAGTGCCGGACCTGATCGACGATCTCCGCCGGCGTGAGGTTCCGGATGAGACCCATCTCGCCCGTCGCGCAGAACGCGCAGGCCATCGGGCACCCCGCCTGCGTCGAGATACACACCGAATTGCGCATCCCGTGATGCGGCATGAGGACCGTCTCGATGCGGTGGCCATCGTGCAGCTGCAGGAGCACCTTGCGCGTCTCGCCGTCGGCGCTCCCCTGCTCGATCACCGGTACGACGCTCGACCACCGGAACGCTGCGGCGAGAGCCGCTCGCAGCCCGGTCGGCAGATCCGTGAGCTCGCTCCAGTCGGCCGCAGCCGTGTGCGTGGCGTGCCGGCGGATCTGCTTCAGCCGGTACGCGGCCTGTCCGCGCTCGGCGAGCCAGGCACCAAGTGCCTGATCCGTCAGATCTGCGATCGCCGGCCGGGGGTCGCGCGGACCATCGTTCACCGGATCGAGGGTACGCGGCTAGGAGGGCAGCCGGGACTCCGGACCGAGGTCGCGCAGGCCGCGGGCCCACTCGGAGCCGGCCATCGCGCGCTTGCCCGCGGGCTTCACCACATCGAGGCGGAGCCAGCCCGCGCCGGCCGCGACGTGCGGCACCCCGTCCCGAAGCTCGAGGGTCCCGTGCTGGACGCCCCGGCCGCCGGTCAACGTCGCGTGCTCGATGGCGAGGCGCTGGCCGCGGAACCGCGTCCACGCGCCGGGCTCCGGGGTCATCGCGCGGATGCGGCGCTCGAGCGCTTCGGCCGGCTCCGCGAACCGCACTTCGCCATCAAGGGTCGCGATCTTCGGGGCCCACGTCGCGGCCGCCTCGTCCTGGGCCGTCGGGACCGTTTGGCCGCCGAGGAAACCGGCGAGCTCGTGCTCCAGGAGCTCGCCGCCGAGCAGCGCCAGCCGCGCGGTGAGCTCGCCCGCAGTCTCGCCCGACCGGATGTCGGTCGCGGCGCTTGCGATGATCGGTCCGCGATCGAGGCTGGCGGTCCCCTGCATGAGCGTCACCCCGGCCTGCCGGTCGCCCGACAGGATCGCATGCGCGATCGGTGATGCGCCGCGCCACCGCGGCAGCAGCGACGCGTGCACGTTGACCGCCCGGCCGTCGACGGCGTCGATCAGCCGGCGCGGGATCAGGTTCCCATAGGCCGCCCAGACGAGGGCGTCCGGTCTCAGGTCGTGCAGGAGCGGTCCGGCGGCATCGCCGTTGAGCAGGACCGGCTGCACGACCGGCACGCCGAGCGCGATCGCGCGCTCCTTGACCGCCGATGGCGCGAG
>JANLWM010000279.1:0-6774 GCA_031364525.1 Chloroflexota bacterium
AAGCGGTCGACCTGCGCCTCGGGGAGGGCGTACGTGCCCTCGGTCTCGATCGGGTTCTGCGTTGCCATGACGAGGAACGGATCGGGCAGCGGGTGGCTCTCCCGGCCGATGGTGACCTGGCGCTCCTGCATCGCCTCGAGCAACGCGCTCTGGACCTTCGCCGGCGCGCGGTTGATCTCGTCCGCGAGGAGCAGGTTCGCGAACACCGGACCGAGCGACGTTTGGAACTCGCCGTTCTTCTGGTTGTAGATGCGCGTCCCGACGAGGTCCGCAGGCACGAGGTCAGGAGTGAACTGGATCCGCTTGAACTCGCCATGCACCGCGCCCGCGACCGTCTTGATGGCGAGCGTCTTGGCGAGGCCAGGAACGCCCTCGACAAGAAGGTGCCCGCGCGCGAGCAGGCCCACGAGGATCCGCTCGAGGAGGTGATCCTGGCCGACGATGACCTTCTTCACCTCGTAGAGGAGTCGACCCATCTCGGTCTGTCGCTGCTCAGCCGACGTCTGATCCATCAGTTCTCTCCTTGTGATCCGGGTGATCCGGCTAGTCCGGCGGAACGCCGACGGCCCCGCCGGCCGCCTGGATGTTGACCGCGAAGCCGATGCCGGCGAACGATGCCTGGCCGTTCGGATTCGCGAGCCCGCTCACGATCCCGATGACGTCCCCGTCGCGGTTGAACAGCGGTCCGCCCGAGTTCCCGGGATTGACCGACGCGTCGAACTGGATGAGCTCGGTCATCGGCTTCGCCGCGCCGGGGGGCTGGATGGTCCGATGCAGCCCGGAGATGACACCGGTCGACAGGCTTCGGCTGAGACCGAACGGGTTCCCGATCACGATCGCGTCCTCGCCGATGGTGAGGTTGTTCGGGTTCCCCATCGTCGCGACCGTCATGTTGTCCGGATGGCCGAGGGCGCGGATCCCCGCGATGTCGTTGTCTGGCTGCTTCGCGAAGATCTTCGCCTCGACCGTCAGACCGTCCGCGAAGGTGACCGTGATCCGCGTCGCGTCCGCCACCACATGCAGCGCCGTGAGGATGTCCGCGTCTTCGTCGATGATGACGCCGCTCCCGAGCGCGGTCTTCCCGTCAGCGAGCTCCGAGCGGACCGTGACGACGGTCTGCGCGAGCTTCGTATAGAGCTCCGGGATCGTGAGCGTCGGCGTGGGAAGCGGATTCGCGACGGTCCCGAGCTGCACCCCTCGCGGCAGCGCAGAGACCGACAGCGATATCGCGGTGAACACGAGCACCGCCGTAAGGACGAGCTCAACGCGTTCGCGGCGGCTGCGGGCCCGGAGCCACGCCACCAGGCGCCGGCGGCCCCGGGAGGGGGGCATGACGGAAACGATCTCGGGCTCCGGCACGACGCCGTGCCGCGGGAAACGTCCGTACGGCCGGTCCGCCTTGGAGCCACTCATCCCCGCCGCGAAGTCTAGGCCTGTCCCGATGAGAAGTGGGTAAGAATCGCGTCGCGTGACCGGCAGGCAGGGAACGGCATGATATGCAGCGCGAGCGTGAGGAGGGTGCGTTGAGCGTCACCGAAACGAGCCAGACGTTGACCGGCGAGTTCATCCGTCTGTACCCGGACCAGGTCGCGCAGATCCTCGAGGAGCTGCCCGCGGCAGAGGTGGCGCGGCTGATCGAGGCGACGGCGTCAGCGAACGCTTCGGGCCTGCTCGAGCACCTCAGCCCGCGCGTCGCCGCGACCGTGCTCGGCGAGCTCGGCGAGGAGGCCACCCGAGCGGCATTGCGGACCATCCCGGCCACAAAGGCAGCTCCGATGCTCGCCAGCCTCGACCACGCGCAGCGCGAGCGGAAGCTCGCGTTGCTCGATGCGCGGCTCGCCGAACATCTCCGTGAGCTGTTGAGCTATCCCGCGGACTCCGCGGGGGCGCTCATGGATCCCCGCATCACCGCCTTCAGCTCCGAGCTCACCGTGGAGGAGACGCTCCGGCGTATGCGCGCGTTCAAGGAGAAGGAGCTCGGTGCGATCTATCTCATGGACGCGGATGGCAAGCTCGCAGGCTCCGTCCCTCTGGGCGAGCTCGTGACCGCGCAGCCCGAGACGAAGCTCAAGGACATCATCCGCGGTACGCCGATCTCGGTCGTCGTCACCGCGACCCGCGAAGAGATCGTCGATTCGCTCTCATCGCAGCGTCTTGCGACGTTCCCGGTCGTTGATCTCCAGAGCCGGCTCGTCGGCGTCATCCGCTACCGCGCGCTGCTCGCTGCGGCCGAGGCTGAGGCGACGAGCGACATCCAGACCATGGTCGGTGCGAGCCGTGACGAGACTGCGCTGTCACGGGTGAGCTTCGCGGTGAAGCGCCGGCTCCCCTGGCTCGAGATCAACCTCGCGACGGCCTTCCTCGCGGCGTCGGTAGTCGGTCTATTCCAGGGAACGATCGAGCGGTACAGCGCGCTCGCGGTGCTGTTACCGGTCGTCGCCGGTCAGTCCGGGAACACCGGCATGCAGGCCCTCGCGGTGACGATGCGCGGGCTGATCCTCCGCGAGGTGAGCCTCAGGGACTGGCCGCGTCTCATTTTCAAGGAAGCGCGCGTCGGCGTCGTGAATGGGTTGGCGGTCTCCGCGGTCACGATGGCCGGCGTCTTCTTTTGGAGCCACTCGCCCGGCCTGACGCTCGTCATCGGGATCTCGATGGTGCTGGCGATGATCATCGCCGGCATCTGCGGCGCCTCGGTGCCGATCGTGCTGAAGCTGTTCGGGCAGGACCCGGCGACGGCGTCGTCGATCGTGCTGACGACGTTCACCGACTGCGGCGGGTTCCTCTCGTTCCTCGGACTCGCGACCCTGCTCTCGGGACTCCTGACCGACCTACCTCAGTAAGGGGGCGCTACCCGCCGACGATGGCCTGCACGCAACGGTTCGAGATCTGCGTCCGGAGGGCGTCGGTGATCGCGCCTGAGGCAACGGCTTGCTGGAACTGGTCGTACGTCGGGTAGAGCTGCTCGAACGCGTTGAGGGTGCAGACGCAGAAGCTCTGCGCGATCTGGGAGGGCACGGTCTTCGGGTCGATCCCGCTGACGCATGACCCGACGACCGTCGCTTCCGCACCCGCGGGATACCGGCCGAGGGGCGTCGGCGCGGGCGGCGCGGTCAGGTCGGGCCGACCGATGGAGATGACATCTGGCGTCGGCGATGGCAGCGCCGCGGGTACCGCGAACGCGGATCCGATGAGCCCAATGATGAGCGCGGCGACCACGAGGATGATCGGGATGGTGCTGGCCCGCCGACGATTCACGAGCGCCACCACGGGACCGGGCGCACGATGCGGCCGTCGCGGACGGTCACGCCTTCGCGGGCGAGCAACCGGGACTGCTCGGGCCACCTGACCACCAGCCGGCCGTCGGCCCGCACCACACGGTGTGCCGTGCCCGTCTCGAGACCCCGGGAGAGCGCCGCGCCGACCGCGCGGGCGGCGCCGGGCTTGCGCACGCGGTCCGCGATCATCGAGTAGCTCGCCACCTGGCCTCGCGGAATGCGCTTCACCACGGCCGCCACGTGCCGCTCGAACGTCGTCACGCGAATAGCGGGGTCATCCCGCGCCGTTCGAGGAGGGACTCGATCTCAGCGTCGGTCGGACGGGCGCCGCCACGGCTCGCGGCATCGAGCTCCCTGGCGAGCAGGCCGATGTCGCTCGCCGTATTCAGGAACAGTCCCTCGCGGCCAAGCACGAACCGGACCGCGAGATCGATGTCCGCCTGCTCGGTGAGCGGCTCGTACCACGTCCGTGCGTCCGCTGGTCGGGCGTCCCAAGGCCCGAGCGTGATGCTTTTGATGGTCTGCGTCGCGATGTCGCGCTCCCTGCAGGTGCCCAGGAGCGCTTCGACATCGGCCGCGTAAGCCGGATCGCGCAGCTGCGTCGGGTTGTAGGGGAAGAGGACCGTGTCGAAGTCGAACCGCTCGAGGCTCTGCCGGTGCCGGGCCGCGACCGTGACCCCATGGCCGGTCACACCGATGAATCGTGCGAGACCGGCCTCACGGGCCTCGATCGCCGCCCGGAGGGCACCGTCGGGACCGAAGGCGATCTCCCACTCGGCCGGGTCCACAAGATTGTGTAGTTGAATGAGGTCGACGTACGACACGCCGAGCCGCTCTAGGGAGAGCCGGATCTGGTCCCGCGCGCCGCGGTAAGTCCGCTCACCGGTCTTGGTCGCAAGGAAGAACCGATCGCGGCCGGCTCCGACGAACCACGGCGCAAGCCGAAGCTCCGAGTCGCCATAGCTGGCCGCCGTGTCGATGTGGTTGAGGCCGTATCGATCGACGAGCGCGAGCGCGCGATCCGCGTCGGCCGGTGACGCCTTCGAGAGCGCAGCGGCGCCGAAGATGGTCCGACTGCTCAGGTGGCCGGTGCGGCCGAAGCGCGCCTGTTCGATCACCTTCGGTCAGCCGTCCGACATTCCGCGACCGATGACGACGGCCACGAGGGACATCGCCACCAGCAGCAGACCGATGCCGCTGAACGCGGCGCTGATCCCGATCGCGCCGGCGATGAGTCCGAAGATCGGTGTCGCGATGCCGCCGATGGGCTGCGCCGCAAGGTAGTAGGCGCCGAGCACCGCACCGCGCCTTGCGGCCGGCGCGGTGTCCATCACCAGGACCTCGGTGGCCGTTCCCCGCATCGAGAACGCGAGCCCGAAGATCGTCAGGGGGATCAGCAAGAGGTCATTCGGCGTGATCGCGATGAGGTACACGGACGGGCCGATGATGGCCAGGGAGATGAGGATCGGTGTCCGGCGTCCCAGACGATCGGACAGCCACCCACCGAGCGGCGCGCCGACGATGCCGACGAGCTGCGTGAACCCGAACGCGATCGCCGCGAGCGCCGGCGAGATCCCGCGCGCGTCCACGAGGTACAGGGCGAGGAACGCGAACATCGACGCGATACCCACCTGGAACGCGATGGACAGGGACACCAGCGGGCCGATCGTCCGGAACACCGTTCGGATCTCTCGGAACGGCGCCAAGAGGTCACCCGAGGCGTGCACGCGGCCGTCGGCCGGCGTGATGAGCCACAGCGCGACCCCGAGGACGATCGGCACGACCGCGAACCACAGATACGCGGTCCGCCACGTGCCCGTCGTCGTCGCGAGGTAGGCCGCAAGGAGCGGTGCTGCGAAGAACGACAGATGGCCGCCGGTGATATGGAGGCCCATCGCGGCGCCGCGGACCCGTGGAGAGAACAGCCGCGAGATGAGCGCCGCCGCCGGCGCGTGGTACGTGCCGGAAATGATGCCGAGAGCGAGGAGCAGAACGAGCAGCTGGCCGTATCCGCCGGCCTGCGAGACCGCCGCGCTCACGAGGCCCGTCAGGAGGAGGCCCACCACCATCACCTTGCGCGGTCCGACGCGATCCGCGAGGAGGCCGATGGGCCCGTTGGAGAGACCAAGGCTCAACGAGTACGCGCTCACCGCAAAGCCCGACTGGGCGTAGCTCATCGCGAAGGTGTCGCGGATCAGTGGGAGCAGCGGATTCAACAGGCTGTTGCTGACGTGGTGCGCGAAATGCGCTCCCGTGATGGTGCCGAGCATCAGCCGCCCACGGCGCGACCGGAGCGACAGCTCTTCGCTCGGCCGGTCGATGGTGACCGGGAGGATCGCGGGCTGCTCGAGGACGGTCATTCCGTCGCGCTACTCCTTCTTCCAGCCGGGCGCCATGAGGATCGGACCATCCTTGGTCGGGTAGTAGACCTGCCACCCGTAGAAGCCGCGGTATGCGGCGGGATCCGCCCGCATCACGTCGGCGTAGCCCGTGACCGCGGCGACGTAGCGCGTGTCGTGGTTGTAGGCGAACACCGCCTTCGGCATGTTGCCCGGCGCTCCGGCGGCGCGCAGATACCGGCCCGCTGCGAGGATCGAGTCGTGATAGCTGTTGACGTCCCCTTCACCGTACGCGGCCCAGGTCGACGGGATGAACTGCATCGGACCCTGCGCGCCGGCTGAGGAGTCGCCGCGGATCCGTCCCATCCGGGTCTCGATCAGGTTGATGGACGCAAGGAAGTACCACGGCACCCCGAACTTCGCCTCCGCTTCCTTGTAGTACGTCATCAGCTCCTCGATGGGGGGCGGCTGCACGATGTGCCAGTCGGGGAGGTTCTTTGGGATCGGCCCACTGTGCATCTCGCGGAGCTGCTTCCCCGCTGCCATGCTGCCGGCGATCGCAGCACGCGGCTCGGGCGGCAGCGCCGCAAGGACCGGAGCCGTCCACTCAGGGAAATCGGCGAGGCGCGAGATACCGAGCTGTTCCATGTGACCGGCCCACGCGAGCTGGGTCGGCGTCGACTTCGGATCACGGATGAAGCCCTCGGCCATGATGAGCTGCGCCGCGAGGGCGGTGGGGTCGTTCGCGGGATCGGGCAGCGCCTCCCACGGCGGAGCGGTCGGTGCGGGCGTCGGAGCCAGGGTCGGCGCGATCGTGGGCTGGACCGTCGGCGACGGCGACCCGACGACGACCGCATCTGCCGGCGTGGCGGTCGTCGTGACGCTGCCGGTGGCGCACGCCGTCATCAGCAGTGCCACCGCGGCAAGGGAGACCGATGATCGCCGCCGAAGGCGCATCTGCACATTATCGGAGGCATCCTTCGGCTCCGGACCGGTGCGAGCGGTCGCAAGACCGCTAGGACGTGCGGCCGAACTCGACATCCTTGGTCGCGACCGTCCCAGCCGTCCGCCCCGGTGCTGTCTGGTAGGTCCAGTAGAGGTTCGTGTGCGCGATGACCTGTGCCGGTGGCGGCGCCCCCCAGGCGGTCTGGTCCTCTGTG
>JANLWM010000341.1:0-3640 GCA_031364525.1 Chloroflexota bacterium
ACGCGGAGTGGCCGCTCCCGACCACGAGCACACGCTGGCCCGCATAGGTCGCACGGTCGCGACCGAGGGGGTCGGCGATCCCGTAGTGGATGCGTGAGGCGAGGTCGGCCTCGCCGTGCGCGAAGACTCCGCTGGCCCCAAGGGGGTTCGGCAGGCCGTATGTGCCGGACGCGTCGATGACCGCCCGGGCCAGGATCTGACGCTCGCCATCCGGCGTCGCGACCGTGATCGCGAACGGCGCCGCGTCGCGGCCCTCCGTCTTCATCTTGTCGAAGCCAAGTCGAGTGATCGACACCACGCGGTGCTGCAGGCGGATGTTCGGACCGAGCGCGCGACCGAGCGGCACCAGATACTGCTCGACGAGCTCGCGACCGGTCGGGTAAGCGTCGCCGTCCGGCACGGCCCACCCCCGTCGCGCAAGAAGCTCCGCTGCGGCGGTGTCGATGTCGTACTTCCACGGCGAGAAGATCCGGACCTGCCCCCATTGAAGGACGGAGGCTCCGACCGACGCGCCGGCCTCGAGGACCAGCGGCCGGGCGCCGCGCTTCACGAGCTGCGCCGCGGCGGCGAGTCCGACCGGACCCGCGCCGATGATCGCGATGGGCAGGTCGTTCACGTCACCACCTCCGGCCATGACCGCATCATGGATGAGCACATTGACGCTTGTCAATATCGAGGACTGTGGATATATTGACCGGCATGGACGAGGTGAAGATCCTGCAGGCGATCGCCGAGCCCACCCGGCTCGCGATCGTGCGGCAGCTCGCGTCGAGCGGCGAGGTGTGCGCCTGCGACTTCAGCGATTGCTGCGGGGTCAGCCAGCCCACCGTCTCGCACCACCTGAAAGTGCTGCGCGAGGCCGGCGTCGTGAGCTGCGAGCGGCGGGGAACGTGGATCTACTACCGGCTCGAGGCGAAGGCCGCGGCGCGGATCTCCGCACTCGGGCATCTCCTGGCCGCGGGCGCAGAGCGCGAGCCGAAGCGTGTCACCGTGAAGCCGGCGCTCGCCCGGTCGTAATGGCCGCGAAGCGCGTCCTGTTCCTCTGCACCCACAACTCCGCGCGCTCCCAGATGGCCGAGGGCCTCCTGCGTCATCTCGCGGGCGATCGCTTCGAGGCGCACAGCGCCGGCACCGAAGCGACGCGGGTGCGGCCACTCGCGATCAAGGCGATGTCGGAGCTCGGTATCGATATCTCGAAGCAGAGCTCGAAGACACTGGACCCGTACGTCAACGATCGCTTCGACCACGTGATCACCGTGTGCGACGACGCGAACGAGGCCTGCCCGTACTTCCCCAATGCGGTCCAACGCGTGCATTGGTCGCTCCCAGATCCGTCCACCGCGACGGGCACCGAGGCGGAGCAGCTGGCGATGTACCGAAAGGTCCGCGACGAGCTGCGCGGTCGCATCGAGCGGGAGCTCATCGCGGGGTAGCGGCGATGGTCCCGGCTCAGGGCACGCGCTGGGCCGCGACCGCCGAGGCGAGCGCGCGTCGACGCGTGGCCAGAAAGTTCCAAGGCGGCGGCGGGGCAAGCCGCTCGGCCTCGGCGAGGAGCGCCGCGGCCTCCGAGGTCCTCTTGAGCTGGAGCAGGAATTCCGCGAAGTCGACGCGCAGCGTGACCTTGAGCGGCACGAATTCGAGCGCCTCGACGACGGCGAGCGCAGAGCGGTACGCCGCCTCGGCCCCGTCGTTGTCTCCTCGTGCCGCAAGGACGTGCGCCTGCGCCCACGCCGCCTCGGCGACGCCCGCCACGTCCCCCGGGCCGCGGATGAGTGCGGTGGCCTCGGCGAAGCGGGCCTCCGCTTCGTCCAGCCGTCCGACGCGAACGAGGTTGACAGCGAGATGGCCGGCGATCTCCGACCGGTTCCACCGATCGCCCGTTCGCACGCTTTCCGCGAGCGCGGGCACGCCGGCGTCCACCGCTTCTGCGTAGCGACCCTCGCTCTCGAGGACCTCCGCCTTGCGCCGACCCACCGTCACGAGCCGTAGGCCATCCCCGTCGCCGACCGCCTCGGCGGCGACCTCATCCAGGATCGAGAGCGCGGCGGCAGCGTCGCCGGCGACCCACGCATCCGTGGCATCCGAGCTGCGCAGGTCGCGGAGGAGGACCCGCAGGCCGAGACGGCGTGCGATCTCGCGGGCCTGGTCGATGTACCGGCGTGAGACATCGAGCTTGCCGGCAAGTCGGGCGGCTCCCGACGCGCGGCTCATGATGCGCGCCGCCTCGGCCTCGTTGCCGGTCTGCAAGGCCTTCTCGATGAGGGGCACGCTGCCCGCGATGAACTCCGAGAACTCGCCAGCGCCCCAGAAGCGGTTCAGGTAGAGCGCATCCATCTCGAGGACGCCGGCGTCGTCTCCGGCAGCGACGCTGAGCTCGCGGGCAAGGTCGAACGCGGGGAGGATGTCCTTTTCAGCGCCGGCAAAGTTCTCGGCCACGGCGATCGTCCGTGCGATCTGCGCGGCCCGTTCCACGTTACCGGTCGCTCTGGCGGTGGCGAGCGCCGCGATGGCGGCCGGACGCGCTTCATCGAAGCGCCCGGCGACGGTCAGAGCGCGAATTCGCAAGAACGCGCTCCGCTCCTCGAGGTCCCTATCGCCCGCGGCGGCCGCGGCGCGTTCCGCCACCGCGACGAACCGCTCCATCAATGTTGATTCGCCACGCAGCTCCGCGCGCTCGGCCATCTCGACGGCGGCGAGTCCCGCGCGCTTCGCACGCGGGACGAGAACGTCCGGCTCGAGCCGAAGCTCGCCGCTCAGGCTGAAGGCCCGCTCGGTGTGATGCGCGAGGATGTCCATGAACTCGTCGCGGCGGTCACCGGCCTCAGCCTCGAGCATCCCCGCGAAGCGCTCGTGCATCGCCGCCCGATCGAGCTTGGAGAGCGATCCGTACGCGACCTCCCGGACGAGCAGGTGTTTGAACCGCATCGCGCCTGAGCCGCCCGCTTCGCGGTCCTCGAGGATCAGTCCCTTTCGCTCCAACGCGTCGAGCGCTTCCGCGCTCGGGTCGTCCGCGAGGGTGCCGACCTCGGACAGATCGAAGCGCTCGCCGATGATGCTGGCGATCTGCAGCGCGCGCTTCTCTGTGGCGCTGAGCCGGTCGATGCTCGCCGCGAGCAGCGCGACGATGGTCTCTGGGACCGTCACCGAGGCCGCGTCGGCCGTCGCCCGCCAGCGGCCCGCCTCGAAGATGACGCGGCCGTCCTCGATGAGCATCCGCAGGAACTCCTCGCAGAACAGCGGGTTGCCATCCGAGCGTGTCGCGATCTGCGCGCGGAGCGCCGGGGGCAGGTCATCGATGTCGAGGAGCCGTGAAATGAGCGTGGTGGTCTCGGCGGTGTTGAGGCCCTCGAGCGTCATCGTGGTCGCGTTCGTCCGGCCGACGGACCATCGGGGATGCGTCTCGGTGAGCTCGGGCCGCGCGACACAGATCAACGCGACCGGGACGCCGCGCAACCGGTCGAGGACCCCGTCGATGACCTCGACGAGCGCCGGCTCGGCCCATTGCAGATCGTCGATGACGATGACCATGGCCCGCCGCCGCGCCAGCCAGGCCAGCAGCCGGCGCACGGCGGCGTAGATGCGGCGCTGATCTTGCTGCGGATTGCCGATCAGGCCCTCGCCCGCGTTCTGTCCGCTGACC
>JANLWM010000041.1:0-12494 GCA_031364525.1 Chloroflexota bacterium
GAAGCCTGCGATCATGTCCCTTCTCCTGGTGACCGCCCTTGGCGGGATGTTCCTCGCCGCCGGCGGCGTGCCGCCGTTCCACCTGGTGATCGCAACGATGCTCGGTGGCGCATTCGCGAGCGGCGGCGCGTCGGCACTCAATCACTACTTCGACCGCGACCTCGATGAGCGCATGCGCCGCACATCGCGTCGGCCGCTTCCCGGCCATCGCGTATCCGGCCGCGTCGCGATCGCAGTCGGGCTGATCCTGAACGTCCTCGCGTTCGCCCTCTTGTGGAGCGTGGCGAATCTGCTTGCGGCGCTCCTCGCCCTCAGTGGGACGCTCGTCTACATCTTCGTCTACACGCTCTGGCTGAAGCGCACGACGGTGCAGAACATCGTCATCGGCGGCGCAGCGGGCGCGATCCCTCCGCTGGTCGGCTGGGCCGCGGTCGCGAACAACGTTGATCTGCCCGCCCTCTACCTGTTCGCGATCGTCTTCTTCTGGACCCCCGCGCACTTCTGGGCGCTGGCGCTTCTCATCAGCGACGACTACGACCGCGCCGGCGTGCCGATGCTCCCGGTCGTCTACGGCGAGCGCGCGGCGCAATGGGGCATCCTGCTCTACGCGATCGCGCTGGTGCCGCTCTCGGTGCTGCTCTTCCTGACCCGGTATGTCGGGGTGCTCTATCTGTTCGCCGCGATGGTGCTCGGCCTGCTCTTCGTCGGCTACGCCGTGCGCCTGTTGCGCGCGGCCATCGAGAAGCGGCGCGCGATGGCCAAGAGCGTGTACCTCTACTCGCTCCTCTACCTCGCGCTGCTCTTCGTCGCGATCATGGTGGACACGACCGTACGCCTCTAGTCCTCGCCGGCCTGACGCTGCTTGGCGCCATCGTCTATCTCCGCGGCGCACGCGTGCGGCGCGGGTGGCCGGTCTGGCGCACGCTGCTGTTCCTCCTCGGACTTGCGGCACTCATCGCATCGCTTGCCTCACCGATCGACACGATCGCGGAGGATCTGTTCAGCATCCACATGCTCCAGCACATGCTGTTGCTCGTCGTGGCGTCCCCGCTGCTGCTCTTGGGCGCCCCGGTCCGGCCATTGCTCCGGGGTCTGCCGCTGGCAGTCCGCCGGACCGTGATCCGCGCGATCGCCGGGAACACGGCCTTTCAGGCGCTCCTCCACGTTGTGCGACGACCGCTCGTCGCGGCGGCCCTCTATGTCGTCGGGCTCTACGCCTGGCACGTGCCGGCGCTCTACGGCGCGGCGCTCGATCATCCGGCGGTCCACGTCTTCGAGCACCTGTGGTTCCTCACCGCCGCGCTCATCTTTTGGAGCGTGGTCATCGATCCGGTGCCGTTCCGCGCGACGCTGCCGTACGCGGCGCGCATCCCGTTCCTGCTCATTGTCGGCGCGGCGCAGAACACGATCCTGGGCGGGCTGCTCGCGTTCTCTGATCGCGTGTACTACGCCCGCTACGCCATCACAGCTGGGTCCCGCGGGATCGACCCCGTGACCGACCAGCGGCTCGGCGGCGTGATCATGTGGGTGCCCGGAGACCTCATCTTCCTGACCGCCGCGAGCCTCGCGTTCTTCCTGTGGCTACAGTCAGAAGAGCAGGCCCAGCGCCTGCGCGAGTCTCGTGAGAGGTGATGCGTGGAATGGCTCTGGACGTTCGTGTTGCTGGTGATCCTGTTCGGCCCCCTGCTCTTCGTGTTCGTGCGGGGTCGTCGTGGTGGCGCGCCGTCGCGGGAGGACTCGCTCGGCCAGTCCGGCGTGACGGGCGTCATTCGGAACATCGAGACCGGCGGCGGCCGCGCTCCGGGTGGTCCGTTGCCTCCGGCCTGATCGTCATGGCGATCGTCGCGTCCGCGTGCAGCGCCGCGCCGGCCGACACGACCGAGGTGCCAGGGCTGTATCTCGACCTCAGCGACTTCAAGATCGTCACGGACCACCCGACGGTCGCAGCGGGTCGCGTCGTGTTCGGGATCCGTAATCACGCCGCGATGGGGCACGAGGTGAAGGTCCTCAAGAGCGACATCGACGCGGACAAGCTCCCGATCGATGGCGCCTCAGCCAAGGCCAGCGAGGCCGGCAAGGTCGGCGAGCTCCTGAACATCGGTGCCGGTGCGTCGCGGAAGCTCGTCCTGGACCTGACGCCAGGCAGGTACGTCATCGTCTGCAATATCGCGGGCCACTATCAGCTGGGGATGCGGGTCGCGCTCGAGGTGAAGTGAGCCCTACTTCAGGGTTTCGAGGAACTTCACGATCGAGAGGATCTGCGCATCGTCGAGCGGTCCGCCATACGCCTTGCTGAATGCGGGCATCACGACCCCGGGCTTCAGACCTGGCGCGTTGCCGACCCACTTCACGAGGTTCGCCTCGTTGACGGCGAGACCGGCGATGCCGCCGATCGGTGTCTTCTGGGACATGAGGTGGGTGAGATCGGGCCCGACCTTGCCGCCGGTGAGGCCCTGCACGGTGTGGCAGCCGGCGCAGGCGAGGGTCGTGTAGAGCTGCTTGCCGGTCGCCACGGCCGGGTCATTGAACAGGTCAGCCTGCTTCACGGCCGAGGCGGCCCACGCCGCGTAGTCGGCGGGATTCTGGGCGATGACCGTGATGAGCATGTCGGCGTGACCGGTCCCGCAAAACTCCGAGCACTGGCCGGTGAAGGTCCCCGGGCGGTCGGCCTGCATCCAGACGGAGGTGCTCCGGCCGGGGACGGCATCCTTGTGGGCGCCGAGCTTCGGGACGAAGAAGGAGTGGATCACATCCGTCGCGCTGAGCTCGATCTTGATCTTCTGGCCGGCCGGGATGTGTAGCTCCTCGGCCGCCGTCAGATAGGTACCGTCCTTCAGCTTGAATTGCGGATCAGAGGGGTACTGGAAATTCCAGACCCATTGCTTGCCATCTGCCTTGATCGTCATCGGGTTCCCGCTGTCGATGTCATTCACGTACGCGAGCCGTTGGAACGACAGGACGCTGAACGCGATGACCATGAGCGTCGGGATGATCGTCCAGATGAGCTCCAAGAGGTTGTGGCCGTGGTACTGCCGGGCCTGGTGGCCCGGTCGCTCACGGAACCGGATGCCCGCGACGACGAGCGCGCCAACGACTATCGCGAGCACCACCACGGCGGCGGCGAACATGACCCAGTAGAGGTCGGCGATGGATCGGGACAGCGGCCCCTGCGGGTCGTTCATCCATGGCATGCGCGTCCAACACTAGGACAGCGTTCTGACGCCCGCCAATCGATGACCGGGGAGTTCCGGTAGAGTTCGTGCCCATGGCAGGGCACGATCAGCCGATCCACATGCCGCCCCCGAGCCTGTCGCCCGTCACGATCGGCGTCGGCGTCACCCTCATCTCCTTCGGGGTCCTCTGGAGCCTGATCCTCATCGGCATCGGGGTGGTCCTCCTTCTGATCGGGCTCGCGACCTGGCTCATCGACGACGCCCGGGCGTACACCCAGGCGAGCGATGAGGGCGGGCACCACTGATGGCGGACCGCACGATCGTCCGCGGGCGCCGCGGGAAACCCACGGTCGACCGGCTGCCGGTCAATGATTCCGGCTACGAGGTCCAGCCCACGGCGTTCAACAGCGGCATGTGGGCGATCATCCTGTTCGTCGGCAGCGAGCTCATGTTCTTCGCCGCCCTCTTCACCACGTACTTCTTCCTTCGCGGAAAGGTCCCGGCCTGGGAGCCCGTCTTCGGTGAGAAGCCGACCTGGCTCGGACTGCCGCTCATCAACACGATCGAGCTGATCGCCTCGAGCGTCACGATGCAGCTCGGTGTGAACGCCATCAAGAAGGGTGACCGCCGCCGGCTCGTGCTCTGGCTCGTCCCCACCGTCATCCTGGGCGTCCTGTTCCTCAGCGGGCAGGCATACGAATACACCCGCCTTGGCTTCCTGCCCAAGGATGGCGTGTTCGCCGCGGTCTTCTTCACGCTCACCGGCTTCCACGGCGCCCACGTCACCGGCGGCGTGATCTTCATCGCGATCTGCCTCTACCGGTCGCTCCGCGGGCAGTTCACCGCGAACCGCCATCTCGCCGTCGAGGCCGCCAGCATCTACTGGCACTTCGTCGACGTGGTCTGGATCGGCCTCTTCACGACCATTTATATCGTGGGGTGAACGCTCGCTAGCGCTCCGCGAGCAGCAGCTTCAGGTCGTTCGCGAGATCGGCCGCCGCGATATTCGAGTGCACGAGCACACGCGCGCGGCCCTTGCGGTCGAAGAGGTAGATCGCGTCACTGTGACCCACCTCCGTCGTCGTGGGGTCCGCCTCCGTCCGGATGCCGTATGCCGACCACACCGCCTGAAGCTGCGCCGCGCCGCCGATGAGGAAGACGAAGCCTTTCGTCAGCCCGTGATCCCTGGCGAAGGTCTGGACCGCCTCCGGCGTGTCCTGTCGCGGATCCACCGAGACTGCGACAAAGACGGCCTGGTCGCGCTCATCGGCCGTGAGCCGCTGCTGGGCCTGACGGAACTCTTCCGCCGTGAGCGGGCATATGTCCGGGCAGTGCGTGTACAGGAACGCGAGGACGACGACCTTTCCCTGTTGCGCGGAGAGTGTCGTCGGGCGCCCGCTGATGCCATCGACCAGCGTGAAGTCGGGCGCTGCGGTCGGCGTGATCTCGGTGCCGACCATCTTCGGCGCGGAGCATGCGGCGAGGACCAACGCGAGGGCGATGATCCGAAGCCCCGAACGTCCCACGGACCGACAATACCGGTGTGCGTGTGAAGGTCGCCGGCGCCTACATCCTCATGGTCCTGCTCTGGGGCTCGACCTGGGCCGCCATCAAGATCGGCGTCGCCCTCGTGCCGCCCTATCTCTTCGCTTTCGAACGCGCGGTCGCCGTCGCGATCATCCTCACCCTGACCGTGCTGATCCTCCGCCAGCGTTTTCCGCGCGGTCGCCGAACGCTCGTCGCGTGCGCGGTGTCCGGCGTCTTCAACATCGGGACGACGTGGGCCCTCGTCTTCTGGGCCGAGCAATTCGTCCCGTCAGGTCTCGTCGCGGTGTTCGGCGCGATGGCCCCGGTCTGGACGGCCATCTTCGCGCACTTCTTCGTTCGCGGTGACCGGTTCTCGGCACTCAAGATCGTTGCGCTCGGGCTCGGCCTCACCGGCACCGCGCTCCTCGTCGGCGCGCCGACCGCGAGCGAGGGTCCGAACGCGCTCCTGGCGACGGCCCTGCTCGCGTTGATGCCGGTCAGCTGGGCCGTCGCCGCGATCCTGATCGCCCGGTACCTCTCACGGGAGTCGCCGATCGCCGTGGTCAGCGTGCAGAGCTGGGTGGGGGCGCTGTTCCTCGCCCCGTTCGCCTTCGGGCAGCTGGGGCAGCCGCAGCACTGGGACGCGCGCTCGGCGGTCGCGTTCGCGTATCTCGTCATCGGCGGATCGTGCGTCGCGCTCGTGCTGAACGCCTGGCTCTACCGTCACCTCCGACCGACGACCGTGGCCCTCTCCCAGATCCTCATCCCGATCCAGGCGCTGCTCATCGGCGGGCTGTTGCTCGGCGAGGCGTTCGACGTCCGGATGCTGGCCGGCGCGGCCCTGGTGGTCGGCGCGGTCGGCCTGAACGCCAGAGCAGGAGCCGCATCCCTCCCCGCCGAGGAAAATCCCGCTTTACCTTTGCCCGTCGTCGGGCGATAGTGCCCCGGGGGCTCGGCAAAATCGCCGGTGGGGTCGGAGGACCCACCAAATGTCCGCACGTTTCATCGCCCGCATCGTCTTCGTGATCGCCATGGCCTTCACCCTCAGCGCCCCGCTGGTCAGCACCGCCGCTGCCTGCGACGGCGAGATCACCGGCCACTGCTAGCAGACGGCGCGAGCCTCGCGAGCGTCCCCAGCGATCCCTTTCCGGCACGAGCCGGAGACCGCGCGCGGGCATCCGAGCCCGCCGCACCCCGACCGGCACCACCCCGCTCGCGGTCTGGTCTGACCACGTTAAGCGGCGTTTGACCGACCGTTGAGCGGTTCGTAAAGTGGACCCGAATGGCCATCGGCAACGCGATCCGTTCGGCCATGACCGCGGACGTCGGCGCGCGGATCCGGTCCCTTCGAACGGCGCGCGGCCTCACCCAGGCCCAGCTCGCCGAACCGCAGTACACGAAGGCCTACATCTCCATGCTCGAGTCGGGCCGAACACGCGCCTCGATGAAGGCCCTCGAGCACATCGCCGGCCGGCTCGGCGTCCAGCCATCGGACCTCCTCGGCGGCTCGCCCTCACCGGCCGCGCCGCAGTACGACCTCATCGAAGCGCGCCGCCTGGTCGAGCAGGGCCTGGGCCGGGACGCCGTCCCGCTGCTCGAAGCGCTCGACGAGGGGCTGACGCCTTCGGACCAGCTCGTTCGGCTGCGCTATCTCGCGATCGCGTACAACCAGACCGGGGAGGTCAAGCAGGCCTTCCCGCTCATCGAACGCGCCCAGCGGATGGCAGAGCTGCTCGGCGACGACGAAGAGCAGCTTCGGGTCAAATCGGTCCTCGCCGCGAGCTATGCGAAGACCTACGCCTATGAGGATGCGATCCGCCTGCTACGCGAAGTGCTGAAGGGGTGCGACGACGGACTCATCAGCGATCCGACGTTCCACTTCCGTCGGCTTGCCGAGCTCGGTGTCATGCTCACGAACCAGCGAAGGCCGAAAGAGGCGATGCCGGTCTACGAACGGGCCATCGCGCTCGCAGATCAATTCAGCGACCGGCGTTCGCTTGGCGCCATGTACGCGGGCCTGGCGCGGGCCCATCACCTGCAGGGCGATGTCGAGCTCGCGATCCGATACAACCAGCGGTCGTTGCAGGTGTACGAGGAGCTGAGCGCGCTCGACCTGGTCGCCTGCACCCTCGACAACATCGCGGTCCAGTACGCCGAGTATGGCAACCGTGAGCGCGCGCACGAGAGTCTGGCCCGCGGCGCCCAGCTCGCCCAGGAGACCAGGCGGGACGGAACGCTGGCATCGATCCGGACGACCGAGGCGGAGATCACGGCGAAGGGCGAGCCTGAACGGGCGATGGAGCTCGCGCAGGTCGCCCTGAAGTTCGCGCGGAAGGTGGACCAGGTCGACGCGCAGATCCGGTCCCTCGTGCTCATCGGCGAGCTCAAGATGACCTCCAGCGGGACCGCGGGGCGCAAGTCATTTCAGGATGCCCGTCAGCTGGCCGAAGATCGGGCGCCGCACCTGCTGCGGATGATCTTCGACCGCTGGTCGCACGCGGCCGAAGCGTCCGGCGACAGCGAGGAGGCCCTCCGCCTGGCGCGCCGCGCTCTGGAGAGCGTCCAAGCCTGACCGAGCGCCTCGCCCTTTCGACGCAGCTGCGCGACGAGATCATCGCGCACGCCCGGGCCGAGGCGCCGAAGGAGGCATGCGGCCTCATCGCGGGCACCGGAGGCGATGCGCGACGGATCATCCGCTGCGCGAACGCGCACCCCGCGCCGGTCACCCGCTACGCGATCGATCCGCGCGAACAGCTCCGCGCTTTCCGCGACATGGACGCGAAGGGGGAGGAGCTCGTCGCCATCTACCACAGCCACCCGATCACGCAGCCCTATCCCTCGCCGACAGATCGATCGGAAGCGCACTACCCCGATGCGTTCTACGTGCTCGTCTCGCTCCGCGACACGCATCCGGAGATCCGCGCGTATCGGATGCGCGACGGCTGGGTCCGCGAAGTGGAGTTGGTCTAGCGGCCCAACGCGCGCCACGTGGCGACGATCGCCGACGATTCGCTCAAGGCTTGCGCCTCGTTCGGCTCGATGTAGCGGAAGAGCAACGCGATGCCCTGCGTGCCGACGACTGCGGTGAACTGGCGCAAGAGCTCCGGCCGCCCACCCACGGTGCCGGTGTACACGTCATCCAGCACCACGAGCGTGCGGATCCGGAAGATGGACCGGCTCGCGCTCACGCTCTCCAGGCCGCGCCGCCAGGGGATCGCGACGTTCTCGGCGTAGCTGTCGGGCGTGACGAACGCGCTTCCGGCTGCTCGCATCACGACCAGGACGTCGGTGTCGGTCTCGAACCGGCCGATCTCGCCCGGAAGACCAAGGGTGACCTGCTTCCAGCGCGCGGGCATCGTCAGCTCGTAGCCCTCGCCCGTGACCGTTCGCCCGGCCGCGGCCGCGGTCGCTCGCTCCGCCGCGAGCGTTGGTTGGTACGCGAGCGCGGTGAATTCGATCCGCGAGACCTGATCCGGGAGCGTCGCCGGCACGCTCGCAGTGACGATGAGCAATGCCACGACAGCGAGCGGCAGCGGGGCCAGCGGCCGCAGGTTGACGAGCACGCCGTAGAGCAGCCGTGCGAGCAGCCCGACCGCGAGCAGCCCGACAAGGGGCAGCGATTCTGGGACGATCGCGAGGGCCGCGGCGAGGAGCGGGGTCACGAGGAGCGGCGTGAGCGCGAACGTGACCGAGGTGTAGGCGCGATCGAGGGAGACCTCCGCGTGCCGCACGACCCGCATGACCAGCGCGATCGCCCCGGACACGAGCGCCGCGAGGATCGCGAGGCGGACGCCGAGGAGGGCCGCGTCCGCGATCATCCGGCCGGTGAAGTTCAGCGGATCCAGGCCCTTCGATGCGATGACGAGGGAGTCGACCGACACCGACAGCGCCATGCCGGCGAGGATGGCCACCAGGACGCCCGCGAGCCCGTAGTGCTCGTGCGCGAGGCTCGCCGCAAAGCGCCGCGGTCGCACGAGCGAGTCGCGAACGGCCCGGCGGAACCACTGCCACTCGGTCTCAACGGTCTCTTCGATCACCGCCGCAGCCTAGACAACAGAAAGCCCTCGCCGGAGCGAGGGCCTCTGTGAACTACCAGACAGTCGGTCCCACGGGGGGACGCCGGGTCATATCAAAACGTTGGCCGGAAAACCGGTCCGTTGCGGGAGACACCTATGACGGTGGTCTCGATCACGACGCTTCGTGACCGGCGTCCCCGATCGAATAGGCCCCCTTCCGTCGGGGGCGTCATCGATCGACTTCGAGCACCTCGTAGCGAAGATGGATGCGAACCATATGTGACCTCCGATGTCATTCGTCGGTCCGCGTTTGGAGCTCCGTCCCCTGTTCTACACCTGCCCACGCGCGCGTCAAGAGGCAGACACGTCCTCCTTCCGTCCGGTCGCCGACCGACCAAGCCGTTCGCGGATATCGGCCGGGACCGCGCGAACATCCGGCCACCACGACTCCGCCGCATCCTCGCCCGCCGCGATCGCTGCCTCGACCGACAGGGCGATCCCCGACAGGACGTCGTCGATACGGATCATCTCGGGCACGATGCGGCCATCCGGACCCGCGTTGTGATAGCCGGTGTTCGGCAGGGCGAGCCCCGTGGCGACCCATCCGAGGCGCACGAATGCCGATGCCTCGCAGGTCCCGCCGGGCAGCAGGCGTCGCTGCGCGACGATCCCGCGCTCGGCGATCCGTTCCTGCGCGACGCGGAGATACCGCTCGGCCTCGTTCGAAAAGGTGTTGTGGTAGTCGCCCGCGCGCACGACGATGCCTGCGCCCGCCGGCGCATAGCGCGAGTTGCTCGCCTCGACCGAGACGACGTACGCGTCCTTCGGGATGCTGCCGTCCTCAGCGACGATCCGGGCGCCGAACAGGCCCGACTCCTCCGCGCGCGTGAAGACCGCGTGCACGTCGAAGGCTCGGGTCTCGTCCCCCAGCGCCGCGAGCATCGCGATGATCAGGGCGCAGCCCGCAAGGTCGTCCGCGCTGCGAAGATGCAGCTCCGGACCGCGCCGCTCGAACGCCGGCATGTCGAGGACCGCCCAATCGCCGACCTCAAGATCGCGCTCGGCGCGGACCTCGCAATATCCGGCGGACCAATCCGGGAGGACGGGATCGGCGACATAGTTCACGCCCCGGGCCGCGTGCCCGTCCGATCGGCCATCTCGATGGACGACGAGCGGGATGTCCGCTCGGAAGTACGCCGGATCGATGCCGCCCCGGAACCGCGCGAGACCGCGGCTACCGTTCGCTTCGACGACCTCGAAGCCGGGATGATCGGTGTGGGCGACGAACACGAGGCTGCGCTTGGCCGACCCCTGGGCCAGATGGCTGAACAGCTGGCCGTAGCGGTCGGACGTCACGGGCAGTCCGAGGGCGCGCAACTCCGCGGCGATCGCATCGAGTGCGCGCCACTCGTGATACGGGACGGTCGGCGGCGAGGCGACACGCTCGAGCATCGCAAGGGTCGCGCGCTCATCTAAACGCTTCACTGGCCGCGAGGATATCGTCCGGAGCGCGTGCTCCGTCTGTACGACACCCTCCGCCGCGGGGTCCATCCGGTTCGCCCTCGCGGGCGCGTCGTCTCGATGTACGTCTGCGGTGTCACGCCCTACGACACAACGCACCTCGGTCACGCCCGGACCTTCCTGACGTTCGATGTCATCGCGCGCCTGCTGGAGGCCACCGGCCACCAGGTCCGCTACGTCCAGAACGTCACCGACATCGACGAATCGATCTTGCAGCGCGCCGCCCGCGATGGCGTGGGCTGGCGCGAGCTTGGAAAGCGGGAGGAACGCGCGTATCGCGCGGACATGAAGCGGCTCGGGTGGCGCCGGCCAAACGTGATCTGCCACGCGACGCAGGAGCTGCCCGCGATGTTCGAGCTCATCACGGCATTGGAGCGGCGCGGCGCGGCCTATCGGCTCCCGCGCGGCATGTATTTCCCTGTCGCGGCCGATCCGCGGTACGGCGAGCTCTCGCGGCTCTCACCGGCGCGCATGAAGCGGATCCTCGGCGCACAGGACGATGCCGGGCTCGAGGACACCGGTCGCCGCGACCCACGCGATTTCGCGCTCTGGCGATCGGTCGTCGATGGCCCGACCTGGCCGAGCCCGTGGGGCCGCGGCCGTCCGGGCTGGCACCTGGAGTGTTCGGCGATGATCCGCCACCACCTGGGCGATCAGATCGACATCCACGGCGGCGGATCGGATCTGGTGTACCCGCATCACGAGAACGAGATCGCCCAGACCGAGACCGCGAGCCGCAAGCGGCCGTTCGCGCGCACCTGGACCCATGTGGCGCCGATGGAACTCGGCGGCAAGAAGATGTCGAAGTCGGATGGCAACATGGTGTTCGTGCGCGACGCGCTCACGGTGACCGATCCGCACGCGCTCCGGCTGTATCTGTTGGATCGTCACTACCGCAAGCCGTTCGACCACGACGAGGTCCTGCTCGATCGTGCACGGATCCGGGCCAAGGCCCTCGCCGGAGCGCTCGGTCGCGGCAAGGTGGGCCCGATCGGCCGCGATCCAGCGTCGCGGGAGACCCTCGCGGCGCTCGAGGACGATCTGGACGTCGCTCGCGCGATCACGATCGTGGAGCGGGCCGCACCACGGGCCGACGTCGCCGGCCGCTCGTCGCTCCGTGCGCTCGCGCGCATCGTAGGGATCGCCTGAAAGCTAGAGCGGGGCGAACCGCGCGGTGAAGTGCCGGAGCTGCGCCGGTTCGGAGACGATCTTGTAGCCGCGGAGCGCCGGCGCCCGTTCGACGACCTCCGCGACGACCTCGATCACGTAGTCGATGTGGCTCTGGGTGTAGGTCCGGCGCGGGATCGCCATCCGCACGAGCTCCATCGCCGCCGCCGTTTCGTTTCCGTCGGGATGCCGGCCGAACATCACTGTGCCGATCTCGACCGTGCGGATGCCTCCGGCCTCGTAGAGGGCGATGGAGAGGGACTGCGCGGGGTAGGCGAGGGCCGGAATGTGCGCGAGCAGCGTGCCCGCGTCGATGTAGACGGCGTGACCGCCGGCCGGCTTCACGATGGGCATCCCGGCCTTTTCGATGGCGTCCGCGAGGTACTCGGTCGACCGGATCCGGTAGCGGAGGTAGTCCGGATCGACGCACTCCTTGAGGCCCTGCGCGATGGCCTCGAGGTCGCGCCCGGCGAGGCCGCCGTAGGTCGGGAAGCCTTCCGTGAGGATGAGCAGGTTGCGGCAGCGCTCCGCCAGCGTGTCGTCATTCATCGCGAGCCAGCCGCCGATGTTCCCCATCGGGTCCTTCTTCGCGCTCATCGTCATCCCGTCGGCGAGGCCCGCGATCTCGCGCACGATGTCGGGGACCGGCTTGTCGGCGTATCCCGGCTCGCGCGTCTTGATGAACCACGCGTTCTCCGCGAACCGGCACGCGTCGAGGAACAGCGGCACCTGGTGGCGGTCGCAGATCTTCCGGACACCACGGAGGTTCTCGAGCGAGACGGGCTGCCCACCACCGGAGTTGTTCGTGATCGTGATCATCACCAGGGGCACATCCGCACGGCGCCGCACGAGGAGGTCATCGAGCGCCGCGAGGTCCATGTTCCCCTTGAACGGGTGGACGAGGTCCGGCTTCCGGCCTTCGGGGATGACGAGATCGACCGCCTCGGCTCCGGTCGCCTCGATGTTCGCGCGGGTCGTGTCGAAGTGGGTGTTGTTCGGGATGATCTTGCTCGGACCGGCGACCGCGGAGAACAGGATCCGCTCAGCGGCCCGGCCCTGGTGCGTCGGGATCACGTGCGTGAACGGGAAG
>JANLWM010000042.1:0-2587 GCA_031364525.1 Chloroflexota bacterium
CATCGAAGAGCACGCCCTTGTCGATCGTGAACGAGGGCGCCGACACGTCGGCCGTCACTCGGGCGGGCGAACGAAGGTCAACGCTGTCGCGAGCGGTCAGGGTGCCACGAGCTTCCCCGTGGACCTCGATCGAGCCGCAGCTCGCGTCGGCTGAGAGCGTCGCGTCATCGCCCACGACCAACCGGTCGCCGGCGGTGATCTTGCCGTTGAACGTGCCGCCGCTCATCCGCATCGTCCCGGCAAAGCGAAGGGTGCCGTCGAAGGTGACGCCCTGACCGATCGTCGTCTCGGCAGCAAGCACTACCGTGCGCGGCGCGGCGCTCACCGGGACCTCGGCGCGAGGAGCGACCTCAGCCGCAGGCTCGGGTGTCGCGACGGGCTCGGGCGCGGGCTCGACCCACGCGGTGTGATCGGTGCGGTGCCCGGTGCGGAACATCAGCTGCCCCCCGTATGCGCGTCTCGATTGGTCAACGCGCCGACCGGTGCGAACGGTACGCGTGGCCGGAAGGCTGCGCCCGGCTGCTCGCTCTCGCTACTGCTCGAATTTCGCGATCTGCGGCTGATCCCCGAGCTCGCGCAGGATCCGGAGGCCGGCCTCGATCTCCGCCTCGTCGCCGGTCATCCGCCCGAGCTCGCAGCGCACCCGCCCGATCATCGGTCGGGCGTGCATCTTTTCGTAGCGCGTAAGCACGTCACGAAGAAGCGCGACGTCCCGTCGGGCGAGCGCGAGCGCGCGATCGAGGGCGACGAGGACATGCCCGAGATTGAACGGAGCGAACGTCGCGCGCGCGGTCTCGAGCCCGTCGATCGGCAGTGGCACATCGTGGTCGACGGCGTCGCTCACCAGGCGCTCGATCGCGTCGGGATTCCGCCGTCGGGTCGCCGTGACCCGGAGCATGTCGGGGACCCCGTTCGGCTTCCCGCGGAGCGCATCCATCAGCGCGGTGTTCGCCGGACTTGACGTGAACTGGTCGCCGATGCCGAAGATCACCTCGTTGAGCCGTTCGGTGAGCGGCTCGTTCTGTCGCGCCAGCGCGACGCCGCGGGCCGCGATGAACCCGCGCCCGGCATAGCCCGCCGAGATCCGGCCGGTCTCGATCCACAGGTCGCGCCCGCGATCACTGAGTGACGGGATCTCGTCCCAATCGCCGCGGAGTGTGAGCGCGTAGAGCCGCCAGGCGACGAGGTGCAGCGCCCACGCGGGTACCTGACCGGGCTGGATGAGCCCGAGACCCTCGCGCGAGATGCGCACGGCCTCATCGAGATCGCCGAGAACGACCGAGGCCCAGGCGATCACGCTGTAGGTGTCCATCTTCTCCGCGAGCTCGAGGCGCTCACCCAAGAGCAGCCGCGACCGCGACGTCTCTCGCCCGGCCGCCCAGTCGCCGCGTTCCATGAGGCAGGAGCACACCGCATCGAGCGCGGCGCTCTGCAGTGAGATGTCGCCGATCTGTCGCGCGATCGCCAGCCCCGCGTTCGCGTGTTCGGCCGCCGTGTCGATCTCCGCATCGGTCGTGGCGCGCGCCCCCGCGATCCAGAACGTGTGAAAGCCCTCGGCGATGTGGAACTTCGCCCGCCCGGACGGGTCCGACGCGCGATCCAGCAATGCCGCGCCGCGGGCGCGCAGCGCGTCCATGGCCGCCTCGGTCGGGCGATCCGCGACGGCTCCGGAGCTCCGGGTCAGGCCGATGAGGATGCCGCCGATGAGCCGGAGGGCGCGGTCCGGCTCCGTTCGGTCGTCGGTCAGCTCGAGGGCCGCGCGGTATGCGCCGATCGACCCTCCGGCGTCCGCGAACGCATTGCCGAGGCGCTCGTGCAGGCCGACGAGATCCGCCGGCTCGGCGAGCTCGATCGCGGCGCGCAGGTGTCGTGCAGCCTCCACGTTCGCCGCGCCGGCGAGCGCGGTATCGGCCGCCCGTCCGAGCCACCGGACGGCGTTCCGCCGGATCTCGATCGCTGCTGGATCGTCGGCGCCGGCTGCGCTCACGAGGCTCGCGGCCTCGCGGTAGTGGAACGCGATGAGCTCGGCGACGGTCTCTTCACGGCCGGCGGCGCCCAGCTCCGTCCAGTGCGCCGCGGCGGCGTGCAGGGTCGCGCGCGTCGCCCGCGGGAGGGTCTGATACGCGACCTCGCGGATGAGGATGTGCCGGAACACGAAGCTGTCGGCGCCGCTCGGTCGGATGAGGTCCTTGTCGATGAGCGCCTCGCAGATGGACTCGGCGCGTCCCGCGAGATCCGGCGCGATCGCCTCGGCGCCGCTCGGCCGGAAGGATCGACCGAACACCGCGCCGATCTGGATGAGCCGGCGCTCGTCCTCGGCGAGGCCGTCGAGACGGGCAAGGACCGTCGCCTGCACCGTGTCCGGGAGCGCGTCGATCGAGCCGCCGCGCTCCATGAACGCGCGGACGAGCTCGCCCGCGTAGAACGGGTTGCCCTCGGCGCGCGCGACGATGCGCTCCACGACCTCGGGTTGCCGGGACTCGAGCAGGTGCTCGACGAGCTGGACCACTGCGCCATCACCGAGCGGCTCGAGCGAAAGAGCGAGGTGATTGCGCTTGCCGCCGCCCCAGGTCGTACGGCGATCGAG
>JANLWM010000057.1:0-11958 GCA_031364525.1 Chloroflexota bacterium
CCACGCTCTCGCGGCCTATGACGGCCTCGTCGAGGGGCACGTCGTGGGCCACGGCCGCCCCGAGCGCGGCCGTGGCCGAGCTCACCAGATGCCGTCCGGGTAACGGGAGATGCGCGTCAGCGGTCTGGCCCGCTGCGTGGACCGTGAAGCGTGTACCGGCGAGTCCGAGGTCGCTCACGTTCGTGACCCGGATCTCGCAGTCGGGAGCCTCGCCGAAGAGCATCACCCGCGCGCGCGTGCGGGGCGCCATCGCCCGCACCCGTGGATCGTCCCCGTTGAGGAGGGCGATCCCGTCCTCGGGCAATGCGTCGATGAGCTCGGCCTTGCCGTCGACGATCGCATCGATGCTCGGCGTTCGCGCGAAGTGCACCGGAATATCCGGGATCGTCGTGACGATGCCGATGCGCTGCCTGACGAGCTTCGACAGATCTGCGATCTCGCCGGGGACGTAGAAGCCGAGCTCGATGACGGCGACCTCGTGACCGGGCTCCTGCCGTAGGAACGTGAGCGGGACGCCGATCTCATTGTTGAAGGACGCGAGCGTGCGGAGCACGCGATACCGCGCGCCGAGCGCGGCGGCGGTCGCTTCCTTCGTCGTGGTCTTGCCGACGCTGCCGGTGATCCCGACGGCCGGGATGGGCCACTCGGACCGGATCGCCTCAGCGAGCGCGCGGAGCGCGTGCAATGGGCTTGCGACCTGGACGAGCAGCGCGTCATCCGGCAGGTCGGGGACGATCCGCTCGACCACGGCGGCACGGGCGCCACGCTCGAGCGCTGCGGTCACGAAATCGTGACCGTCACGCTGATCCTTCAGCGCGAAGAAGCACTCGCCCGGCTCGACGGACCGCGAATCGAACGCGCCACCGGTGAAGCGCAGGTCCGGATCGGCGCTGCCGCGCACGACCCGTCCACCGCTCGCGGCGAGGAGTCGCTGGAGCGTGAACAACGTCGTCGATGCTAGGCCCCGCCGACCCTTAGGGCCTGCGGTCCGGCTGGATCCTGGCGTAGCGGAGGATGTCCTGCGCCACACCCTTGAATACATCGGTCGCGGTCAAGGTCCCGAGCAGACGCGAGTCGGGCTTCTCGAGCACGACGAGGATGACGTACTTCGGGTCATCGGCCGGGAAGATCCCGGCGAATGAGCTCACGTAGAGGTCATCCACGTACTGACCATCCGGGCTCGCGATCTGAGCCGTGCCGGTCTTGCCGGCGACGCTGAAGCCAGGCAGAGCGGCATTGTGGGCGATCCCGTTGTCGACGGTGGAGAGCAGCATCCCGCGAACGGTCGCGGCCGTTTCGGACGTCACAACGTGGGTAACGGCGACCGGCGCGGTGCGGTGCTCCCCATCCGCATCGCGCCGGGCCGCCACCACGTATGGCCGGTAGACGGTCCCGCCATTCGCGATGGCCGCGTAGGCCACCGCGAGCTGGAGCGGGGTGACGCTCATCCCCTGCCCGAACGACGCCGTGCCGACATCGACCGGATACCACTCGGCGAGCGGCCGCACGGTGCCGCTCACCTCGCCCGCGAGGTCGATCCCCGTCGGGCGTCCGAAGCCGAACAGCTGGAAGTAGTTCGCCAGACGCTGCGCTCCGAGCTTCTGGCCGACCCAGGCGGCTCCCGCGTTCAGCGAGCGCTCCAGGATCTGGGTGACCGTCGTGGGGCCGTAGGCCTTCCCGAGCGCATTGTTGAGCCGGCGACCTCCCACGATCGCGTAGCCGACGTCGTTGTACGAGTCGCCCGGACGGACAAGATGTTCGTTGAGGCCGGCGGCGACGGTCATCGCCTTGAGCGTCGAGCCGGGCTCGTAGGGCCACGCGATGGCCCGGTCACGGAGCGACTCGGGATCGGCGAGCCGGACTGCCGACGGATCGAATGTCGGCGCCGATGCGATGGCCCGTACCGCGCCATCGACCGGATCGAGGACGATGATGGAGCCGCTCGACGCGCGCTCCTTCTTCATCGCCGCCGCGAGCTCGCGCTCGGCCGCCGTCTGGGCCACCAAGTCGATCGTCAGGGTGAGATCGGCCCCATTGCGCGGGGGTACGGCCAACCGGAGGCCGACCGCGAGATCGCGGCTCGCCGGGTCGCGCTCGACGACGAGCCGTCCGTCGGTACCGCGGAGCAACGCGTCGTAGTAGCCCTCGATCCCGTTGATGCCGTCCCCGTTGTCGTTCACGAAGCCGAGGACGGCTGCGCCGATCGAGTCGTTCGGGTAGAGCCGCTTCGGCTCGTTCTGGAAGCCGAGGCCCGGGATGCCGAGGGCGTCGATGGCCCGGGCGCTCTCCTCCGGAAGCCAGCGCTGGACGTAGAGCCACTCGCGACCGGAGTCGAATGCCGCCAGGATCGGCGCCGGATCCCGCCCGAGCAGGACCCCCAGCTGGCGCGCCGCGAGGCCATGGTCGGGGATCCGCTTGGGGATCGCGTAGAGCGAACGCAGCTCGACGGTGGTCGCGAGGATCGCGCCGTTCCGGTCTCGGATCACGCCGCGCTTGGCCGCGACAACGAGGTCGCTGCGGACCTGGTCGGTCGCGCGGGCGAGGAGGTCGGCGCGGGCGAACGTCTGCCAGTACGCCAGGCGGCCCGCCAGGACGAGCGAGGCTACGGCGAAGAGCGCGAACAGCAGCCGGAGACGCGCCGGTCTGACCGGTGGGACCGTCTGCACCCTTCCTCCTCGCGCGTGTGGCTGGCTAGCGCTTGGCGGTGAGCGGCTGTGCTTGGATCACGGGAACGAAGCGGGCATGGACCATACCCAGACGCGACGCGTCGGCTGCGATCCGCGCCGGCGAATCGAGGCGGGCGCTCTGTACTTCGAGCAACGAGTTCTGGCGGCGAAGCTCGTCACGCTGCGCCGCGAGCTTCTGGGCGTCGTAGCCCGCCACCGAGAGCGCCGTGGTCTGGGTCACGTACAGGAGCGCGAGCGCGAAGCAGAACGCGATCGCCGCGATCGCGAGCGCGAAGATGCGCAGATCCCACGACGACGCGCGGACGACTCGCTCCGCAGTGCGGGCCGGTGAGACGATGGCGCGGGTGCGTGTGGGGCTCCGCCGGGCCTTCTGCACGTGAGCGGTGCGGGCCGCTGCCCGTCGCGGAGATGGCGATGCCAGGCGGACCGCCTGTGTCGCGATCACGACCCGATCTTCTCGGCGACGCGGAGCCTGGCGCTGCGGGCGCGCGGGTTGCGCATCGTCTCTGCGTCAGCCGCCATCAACGGCCGACGAGAGACGACGCGCAAACCCGCGCGGTGCCCGCAGACGCAGGTGGGGAGGTGGGGAGGACAAATGCAATCGCGCGACTCGCGGGCCATGAATTGCTTCGTGGCCCGGTCTTCGAGCGAGTGGAACGAGATGACCGCGAGGCGGCCGCCCGGGGCGAGGACGCTCATCGCGGCCTCG
This sequence comes from Chloroflexota bacterium, assembly GCA_031364525.1. Classification (GTDB taxonomy): domain Bacteria; phylum Chloroflexota; class Limnocylindria; order P2-11E; family P2-11E; genus UBA4735. The sequence continues at coordinate 3,397 of JANLWM010000057.1, forward strand.
AGGCCACGCGCGAGGTTGCCGAGCTCGTCATTCACGGCCATCCGAAGGGCCTGGAAGACGCGTGTGGCCGGGTCGGTGCGCTGCGGCCGGCGGGTCTTCACGCCGGCCACGAAGCGGCCGAGCTCATCCGCGGCGATGAACGGGCCGCGAGCGCGCCGGCGCACGATCGCCCCAGCGACGCGGGCGGCCTCGGGCTCTTCGCCAAGCTCGGTGAAGATCCGACGGAGGTCGCGCTCGTCCCAGGTGTTCACGAGATCTCCCGCGGTGAGCTCGAGCTTGGGATCGGCGCGCATGTCGAGGGGGCCGGTCGAATGGAAGCTGAACCCACGGGACTCGTCGGCAAGCTGGATCGACGAGAGGCCAAGGTCGAGGAGGACCCCGTCGATGCCGACGAAGTCGTGCTCGCGGGCCACGCCCTGAAGATCCGCGAAGTTGGCGTTGATGAGCGCGGCGCGATCACCGAAGCGCGCCAGCTCCCGTCGCGCGATCGCAAGAGCCGCAGGGTCGCGGTCGAGCCCGAGAAGCCGGCCATCCGGCGCGGTCCGGTCGAGGAGGGCTGCTGCGTGTCCCCCACCGCCCACCGTGCCGTCGAGGAAGCGGCCACCTTCGCGGGGAGCAAGCTGGGCGAGTACTTCGGCCAGAAGAACCGGCTCATGCGCCCTTCCATCGCTAGATCCCAAGGTCCGAGAGGCTGTCCCCGATGGACCCTTCGACCTGCGCGAGGCGGGCGTGCCAGCGGTCGGGCTGCCAGAGCTCGAGCCGGTCGTTGGCGCCGAGGACGATGACCTCGTCGCCGATGTCGGCGTAGTGCCTGAGGTGGGCGGGGATGCCGATCCGCCCCTGGGCGTCGAGATCCGCTTCGTGCGCCCCTCCGACGAGGAAGTGGACGAAGGTCTGGACCGTTCGGTCCGTCCGCGGGCGCTTCCGGATCTCGGCGTTGATGCTCTCCCACTCACTTGTCGGGAACACTGCGAGGCATTCGTTCATCCAACGGGTCACGACCGCTCCTTCTTTGAAGCGGGCTCGGAACTTTGCGGGGACCGCAAGCCGACCCTTCTCGTCCAGCGCGTGGGAGAATTCGCCGGCAAAGTACGTTTCCAACTACCTTGAGCGCCCTTCCGATTCCGGGGCCTGCTGGTTCCCCACCAGTCCCCACTACTCACCACGCGGATGCACTTTCGCTCCACCCGGACGCGATGTCAATAGGTCGGGCGCAGATTTTCAGGGAGACACCGGGTTGCGACCGGCAATCGAATGGGCGTTCTAACTACGGATACAGCGCACCGCACGCAGCTGAGACCGGAAGTGGTCGCGTAGGCGAGGCTAGATCGTCGCGGTACCTCGGCCGGAGAGCCCGCGGAGAGCCTCGATCATCCCGAGGTGCCGCCCCGCGTGGGAGAGGTGTCCGATGACGACATCGCCGATCGGATTCGGACGGCCGTAGAGGTCCGTGCACGGGGTCTCGAAGATCTCCTCGCTCGCGGCCGCCGCGGTCGCCGCACGGTCCGCGGCAGTGAAGCTGCGCCGGGCGTAGTCGAGGAGCACAGCTTTCGGGGGGAGCGGGAGCGACGCGGACACGTCATCGTCCAACCCCATACCGTTGGCGTCCGCGGCGACCGCTGCCGGAAAGCCCCAGGCTGCCGCGAGGGCACTGGACAGCCACAGCTCCTCCGTACGGCCGAGGCGTTCGAGACCCGGATGCATCGCTGGAAGCGCCGCTTGGACCCGGTCAGCCCAGCGTGCGACGTGCCAGAGGTGGAACCCGATCGAGGGAGCCGTGGGCGCGATCCGCTCACAGAGCTGCTCCTCGTCGCGATCCTCGACCGCCTTGAGGATCCAGCCATGCACCTTCACGAGGCGTTGGGCGACGAGAGCCGGCGTGCTCACCTAGCTCGGAAGGACCCGGTCCACGAGGTCCTCGACCCGGCGGGACGCGCGTTCGACGATCGACTTGGGCCGGCCCGGCTCGTGCTCGCCGAACCACTCGAGGACCGACGCGCCCCAGGTGAACCCGCCACCGAACGCGACGAGGAGGACCTTGTCGCCCCGCCGCAGCCGGCCCTCGGCCGCCGCCTCGCTGAGCGCGATCGGGATCGACGCCGCCGACGTGTTCCCGTACTTCTGGATATTCACGAAGACCCGCTCCATCGGCCAGTGCAGCCGCTTGGCGACGCCTTCGATGATCCGGACGTTCGCCTGGTGCGGGATCATCAGGTGGATGTCCTCTTGCCGGAGATTGGCGGCCGCGATGGCCTCCTCGGCCGCATCGGCCATCGACTTCACGGCCAGCTTGAACACCTCCCCGCCCTGCATGGAGATGAAGTGCTGCCCGAGCTCCAGGCTCTTCGCGGTCGCCGGTACCTTCGCACCGCCGCCCTCGATCATCAGCATGTGGCCCTTCGAACCTTCGCTGTGGAGCACCGCCGACTCGATGCCGACCGAAGCGTTCGAGGCCTCGACGACGACCGCGCCCGCGCCGTCCGCGAAGAGGACGCAGGTCGAGCGGTCCTTCCAGTTGAGGAACCGCGAAAGGGTCTCGGCGCCGATCACGAGTGCGTTCTGGTGGGTTCCCGACACGATGAGGCCGCGCGCGACGGCGAGCGCGGATACGAAGCCGGTGCAGGCTGACTCGACGTCGAACGCGCCGGCCCGGTCGGCGCCGAGGGCGTCCTGGACCATGCAGGCGCTCGCCGGGAAGATGAAGTCAGGCGAGCAGGTCGCGACGATCACCAGATCGAGATCCTGAGGACGCAGGCGGGCCTTCTCGAGGGCCATCCGGCCGGCCCGGAGGGACATCGTCGAGGTCGTCTCGCCGTCGGCGGCGTACCGCCGCTCCTTGATCCCGGTGCGCGAGGTGATCCACTCATCCGAGGTGTCGACCATCTTCTCGAGGTCGAAGTTAGTGACGACCCGGGACGGCACGTAGTGGCCCCAGCCGGTGATGACCGCGTTCTGCCCCATCGCTATGCCTTGGTGTCGCGCTCGGCCTTTTGGCCGCCGCTCTCGAGCATGTCCGCAACGCTGCCGTCGTACCCCTTGAGGAACTCGTGGGCGTCAAGGACCTCGTCGAGGGACACCGCGGGACGACGGCGGCGCTCCTTACGGGCGGCGGCCGGCTCCTGGACGGGGCTGACGTTGGCTCGCTCCTCGTCGATCACGACGAGCAGCTTGAACGAGGTGTCGCACTTTGAGCAGGTGACCCGGACGATCCACGCCGACTCGAGCTTGCCGAGCACGCGGATATCCGAGCGCGCGTGGTTCTGGCCGCACGCGCTGCAGTCGTAGCCCTTCGCCTGCTCGCGAAGGAATCGGAGGATGTTCACCTACCCGCTGCCACTGTAGTCACTCGCGCCGGAGCCTGAAGACCGAGCTGCCACGCGAAGAACGCGAGCTGATCGGCGTGGTCATCGACCTGCTTGTCGAGCGGCTTGCCAACGCCATGGCCGGCGTCGCGATCGACGCGCAGCAGCGTGACGGCGTTGGGTTCGTCGCGCTGGAGCCACTGGATGAGCGCCGTCATCTTCCGGGCGTGCCCCGGATCCACGCGCGAGTCACCGTCGGCCGTGGTGAAGAGAACGGCCGGGTAGCGCACGCCCTCCCGCGCGTTCTGGTACGGCGAGTACGCCCGGAGCCAGCGGTACTGCACCGGATCCTCGGAGGAGCCGTACTCGTCGATCCAGAGGCGCGCGATGAGGAAGTGCTGGTAGCGAAGCATGTCCAGGAGCGGCACCGCGCAGACGACTGCCGAAAAGAGCTCCGGCCGCTGGGTCATCGCCGCCCCCACGAGCAGCCCGCCGTTCGATCCTCCTGAGATCCCGAGGTGCGCGCGGGTCGTCCAGCCACCCGCCACCAGGGCCATCGCCGCGCCGGCGAAGTCGTCGAACACGTGCTGCTTGGTGGCCCGCATTCCCGCGCGGTGCCAGCGCTCGCCGTACTCGGATCCGCCCCGCAGGTTCGCGACGACGTAGAGGCCGCCGGCCTCCACCCACGCGGCGACACTTCCCGAGTACGCCGGTGTACGCGAGATGTTGAACCCGCCGTAGCCATTGAGGATGGTCGGCACCGGGCTTCCGGGGCCGACCGGCCGCACGTCGGCGCGGTGGATCAGGAACATCGGCACCTCGGTGCCGTCGGCGGAGCGGTAGCGCTGCTGCTCGACCGTGATCGCGCCCGGATCGGACCCCGTGGGGACTTCCAGGCTCGCGACCGCGTCGCTGACGCCGGTCGCCGCGTCACCGATGTAGGCCACCGCCGGCCGCGTGAACGAATCGACGGTGTAGCCGAACCGGTCGCTCGCCGGATCCGCCACCGGCGAGATCCCGAGGAGCGATACGAAGGGATCGAGCGGCACGTCACGCAGACGCGTGCCGTCGTGTGACCAGATCGACAGCCGCGAGGTCGCGTGCTCGAGCGTGTGGACGATCAGGTGGGCACGGGTGACATCGAACGACGCGATCGGCCACTCGCCCTCCGGCACGACGGTCCGCCAATGGTCGGGCGAGTCCGGGTCGGCGACGTCGATGCGGTAGTTGGGGCTGCCGACATTCGTTCGGATCCAAAGGCGACCGCCGGCCGGCGTCACCTGGCTGAGTCCATCTGCGCCCTCGATGATCGTGCGCGGCCCGTCCGAGCCCGCCTCGCGGCCGAGGAGGTACAGGTCATTCCGGGTCCAGCCCTGACCGGCGGACAGCACGACCCACCGGCCTTTCACGTCGGCCTCGACGCCGAGCATCGTCTCCTTCGGAAGGCCGTCGCCGAACACGAGCACGTCGCGCTCGGGATCCTCACCGAGGGCGTGGTACCGGACGCGCGTGCAGTACAGCTCGTCGCCCGTCGCCACGGATCCGGGCGCCGGGTGGACGGTGTAGTAGAACCCTCGGCCAGACCACGAGACGCGCGCCCGCTGGGTGTGCGGGATCGTGTCCGGCAGCGCGGCGGCCGTCGCCACCTCGAGGACCTGGAGCGTCGACATCTCGGTCCCCCCGCGCGAAAGGCCGTAGGCGACGAGCGCGCCGTCCGGTGACGGGTACCACCAGTCGAGGGAGGTCAGGCCTTCCGGGTCGGTCGCGTTCGGATCGATGAGCGCCTGTTCACGGCCGTCGGCTCTGACGTACAGCACGACCTGGCGGACACCGGGGGACCGTCGCTCATAGAAGATGCGATCGCCGACGGGGCGCGGCGTGCCCAGCAGCCCGACGCCAAGGAGCGCCTGGAGCCGGTCGTGGAAGGACGAGCGGTCACGGACGGCATCGAGGGCCCCGCGCGTCCGGGCGTTCTGGGCAGCCGTCCACGCGCGCGTTTCGACGCCATCGCGCTCGAGCCAGCGGTACGGATCGGCGATCCGTTCGCCGTGCAGGACCTCGGCCTCATCCCCGCGCGCGGCGGGGGGCGCCGGCGGCAGCTTCCCCATGCGGAAAGCCTAGCCGCGACCCGCGCTACACCGCTGCCGCGATCCCGCCGGCGATCCGGCCGGCGACATACGTCATGGACGCGGCCGCCGCACCAAGCAGGGCGAGGCGGATCGCCCCACGGAACGGCGGCCGACCGATCAGGCGGGCGGTGAATCCGCCGGTGAGAAGGAGCGCGACGACCGTGAGCAGCGCGGCGATCGGCGCTGCGGTCGGCACCGGCAGGAACAGGAACGGGATGACCGGAACGATGGCGCCCGATCCGAACGCCACCATGGAGCTGATCGCCACCCCGATGGGCGAACCCAGCTCGTCCGGATTCAGTCCGAGCTCCTCGCGGGCCATGAGGTCGAGCGCGACGTCGGGTTCGCGCATGATGTGCTCGGCGATGCGCTCCGCGTCCGCTGAGGGGATCCCCTTGGCCCGGTAGATGACCGTGATCTCGTGACGCTCGTGCTCGGGGTGGATGGCGATCTCGCGCTTCTCGCTTTCGATGAGCGACTCGAAGGACTCGCGCTGCACGCGTACGGAGACGTATTCTCCGAGCGCCATCGACAGGGCACCGGCGACCACCCCCGCGAGGCCGGTCAGGAGGACGATGCCGGGGCCGGGCGCCACACCCGCCATCCCCATGACGAGGCTGACGTTCGACACCAGTCCGTCGTTGGCGCCGAGCACGGCTGCCCGCAGCCGACCCGATGAGTCGACGCGGTGCTCCCGCTGGAGGGCAGCGAGCTCGCGGAGCGCGGCCACGCGGTCCGCACGGGCTGCATCTTCGCCACTCATGCGGCCATCGTAGGTTCGGCTCAGCGGTGGGCGCGGATCGCCTCGCCGATGTCGCTCATCGCCCGCTTCGCGGCATCGAGCGCAGCGAAGCCGAGAAAGCCATGCGGCATCCCGTCGTAGCGCCGGGCGGTCGCGTCGACGCCGGCGCTGCGCAACCGCTCGGCATAGGCCTCACCTTCGGCACACAGGGGATCGCAGCCGGCCGTCACGACGAAGGCCGGCGGAAGCGCACGCAGGTCGCTCGCCTCCGCCACCGACGCATATGGGCTCGCACCGTCCTCCGGACGCTCGAGGTACTGCTCCCAGAACCAACGCATGGCATCAGCGGTGAGGCTCGGACCGTCTGCGTACTCCCGCATGCTCGACGAAGCGCAGCGGCGGTCCAGCACCGGCACGATCAGCAGCTGAAAGGCGATGGTGAGCGCTCCACGATCACGGGCGACGAGCGCCGCGGCTGCCGCGAGATTCCCGCCCGCGCTCATCCCACCGACACCGATCCAGCCCGGGTCGACATCGAGCTCTGGCGCAGCGTCCCGGGTCCACAACAGCACTGCCATCGTGTCATCGAGCGCGCCCGGGAACTTCGTCTCAGGCGACAGCCGGTATTCGACCGAGATGATCACCGCACCGGCCGCGTTCGTGAGTCCCCGGCAGAACCGGTCGCTCCCGTCGATCGAACCGCCCACCCAGCCGCCGCCATGCAGGTAGACCATCGCCGGGTGCGGTCCCGCGCCCTCCGGCGAATAGATCCGCAGACGGATCCACCCGCCAGGACCCGGGATCGAGCGCTGGACGATGCAGGCGACCGGCTCCGGTGCGGTCGCGAGGAGCAGCGGCATCGCGCGGAATTCGGCGGGCGTGAGCGTCCGCAGATCCGGCATCGCCGGTCCCGCTTCGAGCAGCGTTCGGACCTCCGGGTCGAGCTTGGGATGATGGATGCCCGTCGCGTTCGCCGCCGTCATGGCCGCGCAGCCTACCCCGCGTGCAGCTCGAACACGAGCTCCGGACCGTCCTCTTCGTCTACGACCTCCGCGACCTGGCTGAATCCCAGCTTCGCCGCGAGCGTCAACGAGGGGACATTGGCAGGACCGATCGACGCCATGACCCGCGAGACCGACCGCGCCAGGGCCCAGGCGATCATCCCGCGGATCGCCTCTTCGGCGAACCCTCGGCGGCGGAACTCGGGCTCGACCGTGTAGCCGAGCTCGACGGCGTCCGGGACGCCGAGGGCGTTGATCCCGGGTTCGCCGTGAAAGCCGATCCGGCCGACGAACGTGCGCGTGTCTCGACGCACCATTGCCCGGAGGAGCCAGGGCTCGCAGCTTCGATCATGAGAGACCTGGGCAAGACGGCGGCGCAGCACGCCCTCGGACCGCCGGACCCAGTCGGCCGGTAACCCGACGCCGTCGATCGACGATGTGCGGCCCGCGAGAAGAGCCTCGAGCGACCGCGCTGTAATGAGCCGCAGGTCCAGCCGAGCGGTCGAGATCACGCGAGGATCATTCGCCGCGGGATCCACTTCGCCTTCATTGATCTCGGCCACTAGCCACTCCTCTTCAAGCGGCCGGTGCGCTTCGCGTAGCGCTCCGCCACGATGAACGCTCGAAGACCGACCGGCACGGAAAGAACGCCGACCAGGAGCGCGGGCCAGACGAGCGGCCAGAGCGCGGACAGATCCGCTCCGTCCAGAAGCGCGCGACGCATGCCCTCGATCACGTAGGTCGCCGGGGATATGACCGACAGGGCTTGGAGCCACGCCGGCAGGACGCTCGTGGGGTAGTAGACCCCTGATACCAGCAGAACGACCGCCTGGACGATGTAGGCCATCTGCAGACCTTTCTCCGTCCACAGCAGTGGGAACACCGCTGAGGCGATGCCCAAGCCCATGAACGCGACCGTGCCGACGGCCAGCATGGTCACCGCAGACAGGGCGTTCGCGTGCGAGAGATCGACCGGGATGAAGAGCATGACCGCGAAGAGGGTCGTGACGCTGAAGACAACGGCGCGGACGATGGTGCCGGCGGCCATGCCCGCGAGGTGCGTGAGCCGCGGGACAGGCGCCATGAATGTGTATTCGATGGTCCCCTCCCAGCGCTCCCACGCGATGATCTCGGCGATGTTCTCGAAGACGAGCCCCATGAATCGCCAAGCGATGGTGCCGACCAGGAGATAGAGGACGAATCGCGACGTGGTGCTCGGATCCACGGCGTTGCCCGAGATCACGGGCGCGGCGATGCCGATGAACGCGACCGAGAGCGACGTCACGATCCCGTAGATGATCCAAACGAGCTCCCACAGCCAGTAGCGCCTCATGAGCGCGACCTCACGCTCGACGAACGCGTAAGCCAGGCCGGCCTGTGCGCCCACG
>JANLWM010000062.1:0-15012 GCA_031364525.1 Chloroflexota bacterium
GTTCCCAGTCGAACCAGTCGATCCAGTAGCTCCGGTGTTGCCAGTAGCTCCGGTGTCACCAGTGGTGCCTGTTGAACCAGTTGCTCCGGTGTTGCCGGTCGCACCAGTCGAACCGGTCGCACCCGTGTTGCCGGTCGCACCCGTGTTGCCGGTCGCACCCGTGTTGCCAGTCGCGCCAGTCGATCCGGTCGCGCCGGTGTTGCCGGTAGCTCCAGTGTTGCCAGTGGCTCCGGTGTCACCAGTGGTGCCTGTTGAACCAGTTGCTCCGGTGTTACCGGTCGCACCGGTGTTGCCTGTTGCGCCAGTCGATCCGGTAGCGCCGGTGTTCCCAGTCGCGCCGGTGTTGCCGGTTGCGCCGGTGTTGCCGGTCGAACCAGTCGATCCAGTAGCTCCGGTGTTGCCAGTCGCTCCGGTGTCACCAGTGGTGCCTGTGGAACCAGTTGCGCCGGTATTTCCGGTGGCACCCGTCGATCCGGTAGCGCCGGTGTTCCCAGTCGCGCCGGTGTTGCCGGTTGCGCCGGTGTTGCCAGTTGCGCCGGTGTTGCCGGTCGAACCGGCGGCACCGGTGTTGCCTGTTGGTCCCGCCGATCCGCTCGCGCCCGTCGCGCCGGCTGCGCCCGCCGCGCCGGTGTCACCGGTCGCGCCGTTGCTCCCCGCCGAGCCCGCGGGACCCGGTGCTCCGGAGCTTCCCGGCGCTCCGTTCGTGCCAGCAGGACCCGTCGATCCTGCCGGTCCGGCCGAGCCAGCCGGACCCACCGAGCCACTCGGACCGGTCGCACCCCCAGGTCCGGTGCTACCTGGTGCACCGCTCGGACCAGGCGGTCCGCTTGCCCCGGGCACTCCCGGCGTGCCGGACGCTCCGGTCGGGCCTGGTGGACCCGAAGGTCCGGGCGGACCGTCGGACGGAAGCGGACCGGCAAGTCCGACCGGCGCACCGCTGGGACCTGACGGGACGGCGAGCGCTGCAGGAGCAGCAGCCGCATTCGCTTGGGCGTCCGTGATCGCCGTGAGGCCCGCCCCGCTCAGCACGACGCCGCCCTTCGCGACCCCTCCGGCGACCGGACGCGATTGCGTGAGGGAGCTCACGACCGCGCCGCTCGCCCCGACGAGATCGGTCCGCTCACCGATCGTCGTCGCGCCGCCACTCGGGGACACGAAGCTGTTGAACTGGCCGGGGTCGGTCCCGGGGATCGTCACGATCACGCGACCGTCGCGCGTCTCGATCGTCGACAGCGGGATCAGTCGAGTCGAGTCGCCGTTCCGGCTCCCGGCCGCCCGGCCGGAGCTATCGACGACGATCGCGTTGCTCGTCTGATCGAAGTTGAAGCTGAGCCGCGGGATCACCAGCTGCGTCGGCGCGGTCGGTCCGGACTTCTCGACCACCGTCGTGGTCATGCCCGCCTTCACCGAGACCGTCTGCTCTGCGGCAGTCACCGTGACCGTGCCTTCGTTCGTGATGATGTCCGTCGTGTTGCCGCGGACGATCACCTGGAATGCCGTGCCGTGCACGCTCGCGCTCGAGCCGGGGCTCAGGACTTCGTACTTCGCATCACTCGGGAGCGCGTGGTCGATCACGTGCCAGACCTTGCCGTCGCTCTGCCGCATCACGACGCTCGCGGTCGTCCGGTCCGCACTGGCGCTGAGCGAAATGATCGTCAGCTCGCTGTTCGGGTCGAGCACGGCAACGGACTTGTCGAAGAACGAGAGGGCCGCATGGCCCGTCGCAAGCGTGCGGACGCTGTCGCCCGCCGTGACCGACGCGCCCGAGGACAGCGCTCCGTAGGCGCCGCCCGCGTGCCGGATCTGGGCGTTGCCGTCGAAGACGGTGATCTCGCCGCGCGTCGCCACGGGGCCTGTCGGGCGTTGGAGCACGACGCCCACGCCGGTGAGGAAGAGCAGAAGGGTCGCGAGCAGTGCAGCGACCGCGACGCGCCGACGGGTGAGCGCGGGGAAGATGAAGAACGCGCCGCGAGTCTTTTTCTTGGTCTTCGTGCCGGGTGACGGGACCGCGACCGGCCGCAGTCGCGCAGGAGCAATGACGGCCGCGACCGGCACGGTGAGGCGACCCGCCGCCCGGCGGATCGCATCGAGCAGCTGCCTGGGGGGAGCGTCCTTGAGCACGACGCTCGTTGCGCCGTTGAAGAGCGCGGCGTCGCGGATGCCCGGATCGAGTGTGAGGAACACGATGCGCGTGTCGGGGAGCTCGGAGTGAAGGGTTCGCGCCACTTCGAGGCCCGTCATCTTGGGCATCGAGTTGTCGAGGACGATCAGGTCAGGGCGGAGCTCGAGCGCTTTCGAAACGGCCTGTTGGCCGTCGGCGGCCTCCCCGACGATCTCGAAGTCGGGTTCGGTCTCGAGCATGGCGCGGACGCCCTCACGTACGGCGAGGTGATCGTCCGCGAGAAGGATGCGCGTGGCCACTCCGCTGGTGCTCCCTTGTGCGTCCGTCCGGGCGGGGACGGTGGCCGCATCCGACGAGCTCGTCAGCCCGCCTTTGCAGCATCGTTACTGTCGAGAAATGGCCAAAAATGAGCATCCGACCGCAGATGGACCTTGGTAGGAGTTGTTTGTCTCGATAAGGACTAGTTGTCTAGGATTGAGACCGATACCTAGGTTTACGTGGTCTTAGGAGTCGAAGTCGGTCAAACCCCGCTTATGCGCGTACAGCGCGACCTGCGTCCGGTCGGTCAGCTCGAGCTTGCCAAAGATGTTCGAGACATGCGTCTTCACGGTCCGCTCGCTGATGCCGAGCTCGCCGCCGATCTCTTTATTCGACCGGCCCTGCGCGATGAGCTGCAGGACTTCGCGTTCGCGGGCGGTCAGATCGTGGTAGCCCTCGTCCTCTTCGCGACCTGACGCACCATTCACCGGCGTTGCCCGGAGCCGGCCGAACTCATCGAGCACCCGGGTCGCGATCGACGGGTAGATCAGCGAAAAGCCGTCGGCCACCGTGCGGATCGCATTGGAGAGCTGCGCCGCGGTCACTTCCTTGAGGAGGTAGCCGGAGGCGCCCGCACGGATCGAGGTGAAGACGAGCTCGTCCTGATCGTGGTTCGTCAAGATGATCACGCGGGTCGAAGGGACGGAGTTCCGGATGCGCCGCGTGGCGGTCACGCCATCCCAGTCCCCCATCTTGATATCCATGAGCACGATGTCCGGCAAGAGCTCCTGCGCGAGAGCGAGCGCCTGATGGCCATCGCTCGCCTCGGCGACGACGACGAGATCGCCCTCCATCTCAAGGATCGAGTGCAGCCCACTGCGGACGACCGCATGGTCATCCGCGATGAGGATTCGGATCTGACGGCCGCCCTCTAGCACTGGATCATCGACCCATCATCCGCGCAAAGAGCCCGCGCTGCCGGACCGGCTCGACCGCCGGTGCCGGGTCGGGTGCGGCCGCGACGAGGACGCGCGAGGCCTGATACGGGATGGTCGCTGTGACCATCGTCCCGGTCCCCTCCGCGCTCTGCACGGCGAGCGCGCCGCCGATAGCCTCCGCGCGCTCACGCATGCCAACAAGTCCGAAGTGCCCTTGGGCCTCGGCGACCTCGCGGGTCGCCTCTGCGTCGAAGCCGGTCCCGTCGTCCGCGACCGTGACGACGACCGCGTCAGCCCCGTAGTTCAGCGTGACCGTGGCGGTCTTCGCCTGCGCGTGCTGCGCGACATTACGGAGGGCCTCGCCGACTATCCGGACGACCGCGCGCTCCAGATCGGGCGACAGCGCGCGCTCGCTCCCGAGCTCCTGCATGTCGACCGACAATCCCGTCTGCCGGCGCAGATCGTCGATGAGCCGGGCGACCGTGGTCGGCAAACCCAGGCCTGCGGAGGTGCTCTGGCGCAAGGCGCCCATGTATTGACGAACATCGGCGAGGGTCGCGCGGGCATCGCGCGTCGCCTTCGCCAGCTGCTGGCCGAGAAGTTGCGGATTCCGCTCGAACGCGCGCTGCGCGCCCTCGAGGCTGAGCACGACGCCGGTGAGCTCCTGAGCCAGGCCGTCATGGAGCTCCTGCGCGATCCGTTTCCGCTCATCGGCGGTGACCTGCTCCTCGACCTTGCCGGTTTCGGGGGCCTGCGCCAAGTCGAACAGATACTCGGCGGCGGTCGCCGCGAAATCGGCCTCGGCCTCCGGGTAGGGCATACCGGCCCGGCCCAGCACGAGCGCGCCGATGACGACGCTCTGCGAGCTGACCGCCGCGATCACGTACTGGGTCGCAGCAGAGGAGGCCCATGGGGGGGTCGGGCGCTCGGCGCCATAGCTCTCCTGAACGGCACGCTCACCGGCGATGGCCCGCGCGAATGCGCCGTCGAAGGCCTCCGCCGGAATGTCCGCCGCCTCCGGTCCATAGCCACGCGACGCCCGAAGCTGCGCGTGACCGCCCGCGTTCAGGATCCAAAGACCGACCACGTCGTGGTGCATGACATCGGCGAGCATCGCGACCGCGGTCTCGAGCTCCTGCTGCGGGTCGGCGGCCGCGGACCCGAGACGGGACAGCTCGTAGAGCGCGATGGCCTGCTTCCGATCTTCTTCGGAGCGTCGGACGGCCTCGACGAATGACAGCGTCGCGGCGATATCCGCGCCGATCGCCGTGAGGGCGTCGAGATCGGCCGCATCGAAGCGCTCGCTGGAACCGCGATGCTTGACGTTCACGACCCCGATCGTGTGATCGCCGTTCCGCAGCGGCGCGATCATCGAATCGCTGATCGACGGGTCGCTGCCGTGGAACGGCTGATCGCCGTTCACCGGTCCGACGAGCAGCAGGGACTGACCGCTCATTGCCACGAACCCGGAGATCCCCTCACCGATCCGCTTCGTCTCATGGCGTGCCGCATCCGAGAGACCGATCGCGCTTCGGACCGACAGGACATCGTCGACGGCGAGCATGATCGAGACGCCGTCCGCCCCGAACACGCGCGCGAGCCCGGTGGTCGCCCGCTCCAGGAGCGCGTCGGGGTCGCGCTCCGCGCGCACGATCCCCTGCAGCTCGGACGACGCCTTCGTGCGCGCATCGAGCTCGGCTGCCGACCGCTGAATGCGCCAGAACGTGTTCTCTTCGACGAGCTCGAGCGCGATGAGCGCGGCCAGGCGCGCAAGATCCGCGGTCTCCGCAGGGTCGAATGGCCCGCTTACGCGCAACGCAGCCAGCGCGCCGATCCGATGCTCCTTCCAGGCGACCGGCACAGTGCGCATCGCGATCGCGATCCGACCGTCGGTGAGCGGCATCTGGATCGCGGCGTCACCGGATCCACCGGCCTCGAACGCCGCGGCAAGCAGCGACGATTGCGCGAGGCCGGTCCATGCTGCGTCACCGTTCACGTTGTGCGCGGCGTACGTCACGAACGCATCGCCGTGCGGCCGCAGCACCACCGCCAGGGCATCGGCGCGGGCGAGCTCGGCGAGCATCGCGATGCGCGTCGGCCAGAACTCTCCCTCGCGCTCCACGGTCACCGGGTCATTGAGCCTGATTTCCGCACCGGCGGCCACCCGCCATGGGGGGTGTTCAGCAGAACTATGCCGAATTCCCCCATGCGAGTGGCCGCGATAATCGTCCCATCAGCCGGCCGAACGTGTTGATCGTCACGCCGCACCCGCTCATCGGCGCGGGCATCGAGACCGTACTGCGGCTGGAGGACCTGTACGAGCTCCGAAGGGTCGGCACGCTCGTCGAGGCTGCCGCGCAAGCCCAGACGTGGCCGGCGAACGCCGCGCTCGTGGATGGGGTGCTGGTCGAGGGAGGCTGGTCCGAGCTCGGTGTCCCGTGCTACGTGCTGTCCGGCGATGCGGCGAGCGGACAGCGTCTCGCGGCACAGGTACCGACGGCGCGTGGCTGGCTCCTCAAGGATGCGCCGCCGGCGCGGCTCGTCGCGGCGATCGACGATGCGCTGGGGATCGTCCGCGTCGGCTCCGATGCGCGGGGAACGCTGATGGTGATCGTCACGGTCGTGATCGTCCTGTTCTTTCTCGGCGCGCTCGGACTCTTCCTCTGGCGGTTCTTTCTGAGCTAAGGCGGCGTCAACGCCCGAACAGTTTGGACATCAGGCCACTTTTCTCTGCTGGCGCGTCGACATCCTCTACCACCGTGGTGGGCTCACGCATCGTTCGCAGTGGATCCTCGGCGAAGGCATACGGCAGCGTCGCCGTGACGACGGCACCGCGGCCAGGCTGGCTCATCACCGTGAGGGTGCCGCCGATGCTCTCAGCGCGTTCCCGCATGCCGGCCAACCCGAAATGGCCGCTTTCGGCCGCGGTCGAGGTGGCACTCTCCATGTCGAAACCCACACCGTCATCTTCCACGACGATCACGATCTCGTTCGCGCCGTAGTTCAACCGCAGCTTCGCGGCGGTCGCGTGCGCATGCTGCGCGACGTTGCGCAGCGACTCCCCGACGATGCGCATGACCGCCCGCTCGAGCGGTGGCTCGAGCTCGCGCTCGGCACCGAGCTCCTCCATCTCGACGCGCAGGCCGGTCTGGCGCCGTACGTCGTCGACAAGCCGTGCGACCGTGGACGGCAAGTTGATATCGCCGCCGCCCTTCGCGCGGAGCGCGGCCATGTACTGGCGGACCTCGGCCAGCGTGGCGCGGGCCTCGCGGCTGGCCTTCGCGAGACTCGCCGCGAGCGCGGCGGGGTCGCGCTCCACGGCGCGCTGGCACGCTTCCAGCGTCAGGACCACGCCAGTCAGCTCCTGCGCGATGCCATCGTGGATCTCCTGTGCGATCTTTCGCCGCTCGTCCGATGCGATCGATTCCTGGCTCTCGCCGGGCGTCGTCTTCTGCATCTGGCCCGACAGGTACTCGCCGAGCACCGTTGAGAAATCCACGTCGGACTGGGCGAACCCGCCGCGTTTGCGGCCGAGCACGAGCGCGCCAAGGTAGTTGCCGTGGGAGCCGATCGGCGCAACGACGAACTCCGGGATATCGCGGGGCGCCCACTCGGGACGCTGACCGTCCCCCGCCGCGTAGCGCGCGACGCCGACGACCTGCTGGCGCAGCGCGTTCGTCATCGCCGACCCGAGACCGACGAGCGGGATGGTCACCGGACGCGGCTCCGGGTAGCCGCGGCCTGACCGGAGACGGAGGCCGCCGTTCGTCTCGAGGGCCCACACGCCGACCATATCGTTGGCCATCATGTCGCCGATCATGGCCGCGGCCGTGTCGAGGTCCTGTTGTGGATCGTTCCCCATGGTCGCGAGCCGGGACAGCTCATACAGGATCAGGGCCTGCTTGCTGTCCTGTTCGGTCCGTTGCATCGCCTCGGCCGCGATGAACGACGCGGCGATGTCGCTCGCCACCTGTTGGAGCGAATCCACTGACGCCTGGGTGAAGGGGTCCTTTGAACGCGCGTTGTGCTTGACGTTCACGACGCCGATCGTCCGGTCGGCCGCCCGCAGCGGCGCGACGATCGATTCGCCGATCGTCGGATCATTCCCGGTGAACCGCTGATCCCGCACTTGCCCGCTCAGGAGGAGCGGCTGGCCGGTCTTCGCGACGAAGCCCGAGATCCCTTCGCCGACCTTCTTCTTGTCCCTCTTCGCCGCGTCGGTCAGGCCGAGTGACGAGCGGACCGACAGCTGACCCTCGTCGTCGGTGAGCATGATCGACACGCCATCGGCGCCGAAGAGCTCGGCGAGCTGCGCGGTGGCCTGATCGAGCAGCTTGGTCGGGTCGGACGTGGCGCGCGCGATCTCCGCGATCCGTGCCTGCGCACGCAGCCGCGTCTCGAGCTCGACCTGGAGCGTTTGCGCCCGCCGCAGGGCGGTCGCCTCGGCGAGCTCGAGGCCGACGAGGTCGGCGAGACGCCCGATCTCGGCAGCATCCCGCTCGTCGAATCCCGCGGTCGCCCGAAGCGCCGCGAGGGCGCCGACGAGCTGGTCCTTCCAGACGATCGGTGCGACGAAGATGCTCGATGCCGCCCGACCATCGGCCAGAGGCATGACGACGCTCGCCTGACCCGGGCGGCGCGATCCGATCGTGGCGCGTAGGAGCGGACCCGCGACCGCGCCGTTCCAACCCGGATCGGACGGAAGGTTGTCCGAGAAGTAGGTGACGAAGCCGTCGTTGCCGACCTCGAGCACGACCGCGATCGCGTCTGACCGGGCAAGCTTCGAAAGGAACGCCATCCGCGCGGACCAGAAGTCCGCATCCAGCCGAACGCTCATCTTCTATTCCTCGCGCGGCCCCGGGCTACGCGATCGACGACGCTTCGGAGTCGATCCGGAGCTCGAGGACGTATCCGGTCGTGGAGACCACCTTGAGGCGCGGGTACTCGAGCCGCGTGACGGCCGCGGCGAATTCGTCGACCGTCATCGGGTTCCGAAGACCGATCGCCAGGGTCGCGACGCCGTTCCGGAAGTCGCGCGCGTACACGGTGCGAACTGCCGGCATGCCCTGCAGCCGGCGCTCGAGCTCGACGAGTCGCGGGAACGACGAGATCGGCGACAGCACGACCTGTACCTCGCCGATCGGCTCGGTCGGGGTCACCCACTCTTCGCGGGCTTGCGGCGGGACCGCATGCGGTGCCTGCGGCTGCGGCGCAGCAGCCGCTGGCGCCGGTGTCGGGGCCGGGGCGGCCGCTGGCGCGACATCGACGTCCTCGACGAGCGCCGCCGCCGGACGTGGCGCCGGCGGAGGGACATAGGCGGGCTGCGGCGCGACGTACGGAGCGGGCGTCGGCGCGGGCACCGGAGCAGGCGCCACATATTGCGCAGGCGGCGGCGCTACGTACGGAGCGGGCGGCGGCGTCGCCGAGACCGGCAGTTGAGCCGCCGGCACGACGGCCGCCGTTGATTGCGCGGGCGCAGACGGCGAGTTTGCCGGCCGAGGCGACGCCGCCGCCGGCGAGGCACTCGCAGATGATTCCACCGGCAGCGACCGGATCTCGGCCACCAGCTCCTTGAACACCCCGCGCAACGCCTCGGTCGCCGCCGTGCGCATCTCGGACATCTGGAACATCGCCGCCGGCGCGACCGTCGCTGCACCGCGGGAGGGTGCGGACGTCGAAGCCGCTTCGATCGCGCGCCGCAGCGCGTCACGCTCGATGCGGACCGCCTCGAGCTCGCGCGTGTCCGCCGGCCGCTGCGCGCGCGCCTCTTGCGCGATCGCCTCGGCGCTCACCTTGGCACGCTCGCGGATCTGGTTCGCCGCACGGAGCGCAGCGGTGAGCGAGTCCTGCACCTGGGTGTCGAACTCCTCGTAGACCGCGACGCGTTTGCGGGCGGCCTCGAGCTGCCCCTCGAGCTCGGCGACGCGCAGCGACAGCTCGCGCACGCGCGTTGCGAGCGAGCCGATCATGTCGTCGGCGGCGAGCGGCGTGCTTTCGCTGGGCCGGCCAGCCTCAGCCAACGGTGCACCCTTCTACGTCTCGCGCGCCCGCCCGTCCGGAAGCAGGGACGCGCGATGAGCGTGTGGATCGACGTCGCGGTACGCGACCGTTCGTGGGGGCAAGCGTACACAAAAGGACCAAGGAAATCGCGGTCAGACCACGCGAACCGCTAGGTCGAGTCTCCGGGGTCGGGTCGAGTGGCGACCAGCCCTGCGGAGTTCAACCGCACGAACGCATCGACCACGCGGGGATCGAACGCCCGGCCGCGAGCAGCGATGAGCAGCCCGAGCGCCTCGGTCGGCCGGAGCGCGGCGCGATACGGTCGCTCGCTGGTCATCGCGACGAACGCGTCGGCCACGCCGAGAATGCGGGCGCCGATCGGGATCTCGGATCCAGCGAGCTGGTCGGGGTAGCCCGTCCCATCCCAATGCTCATGGTGCGCGCGAACGATGCGGGAGGCGCCGCCCAGGAACGCGAGCGCGGCGATGATCGTTTCGCCCAGCGCGGGGTGCCGACGGACGACCTCGCGTTGCTCGTCGCTGAGCTCGCCGGGGGTCTCGAGCACCCGTCGGTCGATGCCAAGCTCGCCAACATCGCGGAGGAGAGCCGCGACATACAGATCGTCGCGGTCGGCGCGGTCGACCTCGAGCTCGTCCGCGAGCGTTGCCGCGAGGCCTGCGACGGCCTCGCCGGAGCCTGCGAGCACCGGCTGATTTCCTTCGACCGCGAGGCGGAAGGCGTCCACGATCCGGGCGCGCGTCTCCTTCTCATCCCCGCGTGCATCGCCGCCGGTATGCGCGGCGACCGCTGCGAGCCGCCGTTCGACCGCGGCACCAGAGGCCCGCGGTATCGGCGCGGCGTATGCGCTCGCGAGCAGCGTCGCCGCCTGGTCGCAGAGCTCAACGAGCAGCTGGAGATCGCCGGACGAGAGCCCCTCTTTCTGGGGCTCGTGGACGAAGAGGTAGGTTCCCTGCCCCCGCACGGGGATGAGCGCGGTCGCGCCGACGCGAAGGAATGGGGGAAGCTGGATCCGTCGTTCCCGCGCTCCGTCGGTGACGACGACGGCGACGCCGCGGCGGCGGACCTCTTCGACGAGCGGATGGCTGCCGTGCTCGACGTCGAGCGCCGACACGCCGATGGCATACACGGCGCGAAACCGGCCATCGGGGAGATCCTGGAGGACGGCCACGTCGTGCGCGATCGCGATGTCGCGCGCGCTCCTGGCGAGCCAGGTCGCGACCTGCATGTCCGCGCGGCCGGCACTGTGCGCCTCGAGCACACCCGCGAGCGCGAGGCGCTGCGCCTCGATGGCGTGCCCGCCGCGGAGCCGCACCGCAGTCGTCGCGACCTGATCGGCCACCCGACCAAGCTCGGCGTGCCGCTCCGCCGTCAGCCGGCGCCGCTTCGCTGAGGCGAAGATCGCAAAGCCCACGAGACGGCGAGCATCGCGCAGCGCAAGGAGGAACGGCTCGCCGGCGCGAAGCACGTCGGGAGCGTTGGCGGCTCCGGGGATGGCCGCACCATCGATGAATGCGCCGTTCGGACCGGCGAGACCGCGGAGCATCTCGACCGCCTCGCCAGAGACCCGGAACCGCGCCCGCTGCTCGGGGTCGACGCCCTCCGCTTCGATGGCGTTGAGCGCTCCGATCCCGCGATCGTCGAAGAGCAGCACCGCCGCCGCGTCATCGGGGAGGTCGAGTGCGCGTTCCACGTAGGCGAAGAGGATCCGTGCGAGCTCGGTGTGCGTCCTCGCGGCGGTGATCGTGGCGACGGACGCGTACGCCGACTCGGTCCGGCGTTGGAACCGCCTGAACTGCGCGCCGATCGCGCCGGCCAGCGCGGCGCCCGCAAAGTAGATGGCGCCCCACCCGAGCCCGCTGGCCACCTCGATCGCTCCGGCACCGGGTCGCAGGACGGCGATCTCGACCACGATCGCGGTTCCCATCGCGGCCAGATAGAGGAGGTACGGCTGCCGCAGCGCCACCGCTCCGAAGCCGATCGGCCAGAGGAGCGCCGCGGGCGCGATCGGCTGGTAGCGCGCGAACAGGGCGACCCCGAGCGCGAACGCGAAGAATTCGGCGACCGTTCCGGCGGTCGCGGCGACCTGCCGCCGAGCGCGCCGCGAGGCGAGCTCTTCGATCGCCGCCGCCAGGACGAGGGCGACACCGGCAGCGAGGGCGCGTGCCGGGATCTCCGGTCCGGCGAACCCGGACTCTTCGGCGATCCCGACGAAGACGAGGATCGCGATCGCCAGGGCGACCCTCGCCCTGAGGTGCAGTGAGGCGAACGCGCGCTCCGCCTCGGTCATCGGCCGATCACCCGTCCAGTGTCGGTCCCCCGAGGCAGCAACGGATTGAACCGGAGGGCCAGGCGACCCGCGACGAGCCGTCACCCTAGAATCGACCGCGATGGCCATCCGTGTGCTCCTCGTCGACGATCACGAGCTCGTGCGGCAAGGGATCGCCGCAATGCTGGCGAAGGCCGACGACCTCCAGATCGTCGGGGAAGCCCGCACCGGGCGCGAAGCCGTGGAGTACGCGCGGCGCGAGCTGCCCGACGTCATCCTCATGGACGTGCGGATGCCCGATATGGACGGGCTTGAGGCGACAAAGAAGATCAAGGAAGAGCGGCCACGGACCGCCGTCGTCATGCTCACGATGCATGAGAACCCGGCGTACCTCCGTGAAGCGGTCCGCGCAGGCGCCGCCGGCTACCTCTTGAAGGACGTGTCGCGCGAGGAGCTCGTCGATGCGATCCGCCAGGTGGCGACGGGTGGCGCATTCATCGAGTCGCAGATGCTCAAGGGAATGCTCAGCGAGATGAAGCCGCAGGGCCCGGTGCCCGCCGCCGCGCGGAATCTCACCAAGCGCGAGCGCGAGATCCTGTCACTCGTCGCCGAGGGCATGAGCAACCGCGAGATCGCGGAGCGACTCGTCCTCTCTCCGGAAACGGTGAAGAGCCACGTGGCGGCCATCCTTGAGAAGCTGGGTGTCTCGGACCGCACGCAGGCCGCGATCTACGCCGTGCGCAACGGCCTCGTCGAGGGAATGACCCCCTAACCGACCGTCCGCCAGGCCCGGGGCATCGCGTCGACCTGCTCCCCGATCAGCCGGATCGGCAGATCATCGAAGGTCTTGTTGATGCTCGAACCGAGCCGCTCGATATCGGCCCCATAGACATGGATCGAGATGGCCTGACCGCTCCCCGCGTTGGCGACCCGGTGGATGTTCTCGGCCGGCGGGATGAGCGCAGTGCAGCTGCCGCGCTTCGCGACCTCCCGACCGGTCTCAACGAGGCAGACCCCGCCTCCGTTGTCGGCGAGGTGATACAGCGTCTGGGTCTCCTCGCCCTCGTACACGCCGACGACGCACCAGCTCACGTGATCATGGATCGCGGTCTGTTGACCTGGATACCAGACGAGCGCGACGATGCTGTGGCTCCGGTCCGGCGCGACGTGAAGGACATGCTGGGTGTAGCGATCGGGCGAGCCGAGCCGCGCCGCTGCCGGCAGCACATCCGGATCGTCCATCAGCTCAGCGAGCCGCAGGCGAACCGCTTCGACGAGGCCCGGTCGGTCGTTTCGACAGCGCGCGTGAAGGACCGCGACGTCACGGATGAAGCCGTCGAGCGCTGCGGTGACGGTCGCCACGCGCGCAAGATACTCCGTCACAATGACCGAGGTCGATGTCCGACGAAGAGCTGCTCCGCGGTCTCGAGCGCGTCAGCTGGCGCATCGGCGCGACCACGAACGACACCGACCTTTTCGCCCTGATCCTCGAGGCCGCCGCTGACATCGGGTACGACTCCGCGTCCCTCATGGTCTACGACCGGGAGAGCGATGCCCTCGTGATCCGCGCGGTGAAAGGTGAGGACATCCTGGGCCTGAAGGTCCCGGCAGGGCCGTCGATCTCGTGGCGGGTCATGGAGCGTCGCCAGGCGGAGGTCGTGAAAGGGCCGGCGGGGACGGAGGTGCCGCACACCTACACGAAGGACGTGCCGTACGCGATCTGCCTGCCGCTTCTCGCAGGTGCGAAGGCGCTGGGAGTGCTCAATGTGAACCGCTCGGAAGACCCGACCGCGACGCAGGTCGCCTACCTTCGGATCCTCGCCTATCAGACCGCGATCGCCATCGAGCGCGACGGGCTCTACGGCGATCTGCAGCTCTTCACCGGCCAGGCGCTCACCCGGGAAGAGGAGTCGCGCCGCCACATCGCCCGCGAGCTGCACGACGGCCTCGCGCCGATCCTCGTCTCGGCCTACGGCATCCTCCAGAACCCCGGGATGACCGACGCGGATCTGCAGCGCGCCACGGCGTACCTCCGCAAGGCGATCCAGGAGACGCGCTCGATCATCGGCAGCGTGCGGCCCGCAACGCTCGAGGACCTCGGGCTCGCCGGGGCCATCTCGTCGGCGGCCACGGAGATCGCGGCCGACATCGGCTGGGAGATCGAAGAGGAGATCGGCGAGGTCGGCCCATTCCGGCCCGATGCCGAGGCCGCGCTCTACCGGGCGTCGGTCGAGGCACTGCTCAACGCGAAGCGCCACGCGGGCGCGCGCAAGGTGACCGTGAAGCTCCAGCAGGACGAGGCGTATCTCGAGATCGTCGTCACCGATGACGGCCAGGGGTTCGCGTCTGAGCAGTGGGGCGAGGCCGCGGCGAAGCCCGGGCATTTTGGCCTGCTCGGGATGCGCGAGCGGATCGGCCTGCTCGGTGGCGTGTGCAAGATCGCAAGCAAGCCGGGCGAGGGCACCACCGTCCGCATCACCGTTCCGCGGGACCGCATCAGCTAGCGGCGGCCTCCGCCTGGTCCACGAGCATCACCGGGATGCCGTTCCGCACGGGATATCGGCGCGCGCAGCTGGTGCAGACGAGCACCGTCCCCCCGTCGGTGACCGGGGCATGATCCAGTGGGCAGGCCAGGATCCGCAGCAGCTCGGGGTCGATGGGCATTCGGCGACGGTAACGCCGCCGCCGGCCGAAAGGGCTTGACGGCGGTGTCAATATCTGATTGTCATGTGGCCGACCGACCCAGGACCGGGCCCCGAATACACGGATCTACGCCTGATCGTCGATCCACCGCGGACGATCCGCGAATCGGTGCTACCGGGATCCGACCCCCGAGGAGCGGCGGCCCGATCCGTCGAGGCAGGCATCCCGGCCGATCTCCTGGCCCGATACGGAGCGACGATCCGCCAGACCCACCGTCGGGCGAATGTCGTGGTCCTCGATGTGCCCGCTGAGCGGCAGAGTGCGCTCGCGGCCGCGCTGGCGGCCATCGGCATCCCCGCTCGGCCACCGGCGGTCGTGCGGCCGCTGTTGAACGAGTGCCTGCCGCTGCTGCACGTTCCGCCGGTTTGGCTTCGCGGCCTGACGGGCTCCGGTGTGCGCGTCGCGATCATCGATACCGGCATCGACGCAGAGCATCCCGATCTTGCTGCGCGGGTGATCGCGCACGCCGACTTCAGCGGCATCGGCGAGCAGGATGACGTCGGCCACGGCACGCACGTCGCGGGGATCGTCGGCGGTGCCGGCACCCTGTACCGCGGCGTCGCGCCGGCCGCCGGCCTCGTGATCGCGAAGGCGCTGTCGGCCGCCGGGGGCACGGAGGACACCGTACTTGCGGCAATGTCGTGGGCGAGCCGGCAGAACGTCCAGATCATGAACCTCTCGCTCGGCGGCCCGGGCTCTCCGAG
>JANLWM010000065.1:0-10435 GCA_031364525.1 Chloroflexota bacterium
GCACGCTCGTCACTCGGTCACATCCAGGATCAGCATCAGGCCGCCGCCACCTTGCTCCTCGACGTTGTCATTCGTCGTGTGGTGGTTGATGTGGCAATGAAGGAGCCACAGGCCCGGCTCGCGCGCGGTCCAGATGACGTCATAGCGCTCGCCTGGTGCGACGTTGACCGTGTCCTTCTCCAGCCGCGAGCCTTCGGGCACTGGCTGGCCGTCAGTGGCGATGATCGTGAACGGTCCGCCGTGGATGTGCATCGGATGGATGAAGCCACTCTGCGAGCCGATGAATCGCACCAGAAGCCTCTGGCCGGATCGGAGCTGCACCCGCTCGGTCGCGGGGTAGGCCTTTCCGTTGATGGTGAAGAAGTTCGGCTGCATGCCGTCCATCGGCATCGCCGGGAAGGTGTACCCGTCTTTGGTCAGCCACTCCTGGAGCTGGACCACGAGCTCCTGGTCATACGCGGCCACGGGTCTCGCGGGATCGATGATGAGGGCGCCGTACATCCCCAGCGCCTGCTGGCGATCAGGGTTGTCGTGCGAGTGGTAGAAGAACGTACCTGCCTGGGTGGCGGCGAACTCGTAGGTAAAGGTCCCCCCTGGTGCGATAGGTGCCTGGGTGATGGCGGCGGGACCGTCCATGCCGTTGGGCAGGATCAGCCCGTGCCAGTGGACGCTCGTCGGCTCGGGCAACGAGTTCCGCACGATGAAGCGCACTCGATCGCCCTGCGTGATCCTGATCCGCGGCCCTGGCACCTGGCCGTTGAACGCGTACGCCGCGACCTGGACCCCGGGCAGGATGTTCCAGCCGACGACCGATGCCTCGAGCGCGAAGACCTTGACCGCTCCGTCCAGCCGCGATTCCAGCGGCCGATCGCCACGCGCATCCGCGGCGGCGCTCGAGCGCACCGCACGCGCATCGACCGCCGACATATCACGCATCGAGGCCCCCGAGAGGTCGCGTCGAATCGACATCCCCGGAGGCATCACCACGCCGGAGACCTCTCGGGCGCTCACGGTGAGGTTCGCCTGCGAGGTGGCGAACACGCTGCCGGCGACCAGCGCGAGCACCGATAGCAGGCTCATTGCGACGAGCTGCGCGCGGGTGACGGTGAAGGCCGGCTCCTTCCCCATCTGCATGCCCGCCATGCCGCCCTGACCACTCTCCTTCTTGCCCGGGCCTTTGGCCTTGCCGCCGGTCTTCGCCTTCGGCCCCCCGTGCGGCATGCCCTTCATGTCCTTCACGCGGGACCCTCGACCGCATCGCCGGCGCGCCGGGCGATCCGACGGCCACCCTGGAGGAGCTTGCGCCAGACACCTTCGAGATCCATCGAGTGGCCCCCACGGCCCAGCGCCCGCTCGGTGCCCATCCCGTGCTTGAGCCCGGCCTGGACGAGCCAGACGTTCATCGGATACGCGACCGCGAAGCCGATCGTGATGCTGGCGGACATGGCGCCCCAGTAGACCAGCGACGTCGGCTCCATCGCCCGCATATCTCGCCCACCCATCATCAGCAGGACCATCGCCGGGATCATCCCGGCCATGACCATGTTCATCGAGAGCCATTCGGGCACCAGCGACCGGCGCAATGCCTGGCGGTACGAGCCGCCCATCATGTCCTTCATGAAGAGGGCCTGGAAGATCAGCAGCCCGAACAGGAACCCGAGCGTGTACTCGGTGATCATGTCGACCCACATCGGGAAGCCGATCAGTGCGGTGACCGTCGCGGCGAAGACGATGCCGGTCGCATCGCCGGCGACGCAGTGGATGGTCGAGCCGATGCCTTGCTTCCACAGCGGGCTGATGAAGCGCTCGTGCGTGCCTGGACGCGGCTCTTTGCACGAGAGCACATAGAGCACCGCGCCGAGCAGGCCGGTGTACAGCGTCACCAGTACCCAGGCCCACTTCATGATCTGGAGCTCGGGGTTGTTGAAGAACGCGTCCCATGCGACATAGCCGGCCGAGGCGAGGGTGATCACGATCCAGCCGAGCGCGACCACATCGATCCACGCGAGCGGCCCGAGCAGCGGCAGGGCGAACGGCGTCACGCTGGGTCAAGGGTAGTCCGCGCGGCGCGCCTTCCGCTCCGCGCCCTGCGCACACGGGTGACGGTATGCCTGGAGGGGCTCGAACCCCCGACCTCAACGTTCGTAGCGTTGCGCTCTATCCAACTGAGCTACAGGCACGCGCGGAGATGCAAGTTTAGCATCGCCACCTGATGGCGCTGATCGGGTCCTCGTTCGACCGCACATCGGTCCAGGCGCGCGCGAACCGCGAGTCCATGGGCGGGCTGGTCGCCGATCTCCACAAGAAGCTCGACGCGGTGCGTCAGGGCGGCCCGGAGCGATCGCGCGAGCGTCACACGAAGGCCGGCAAGCTGTTGCCGCGGGAGCGCGTCGAGCGGCTGCTCGATCCGGGCTCCCCGTTCCTCGAGATCGCGCCGCTCGCAGCACTCGACCTCTATGACGGTGAGGCCCCCTCCGCGGGGATCGTCGCCGGCATCGGCCGCGTCTCTGAGCGCGAGTGCATGATCGTCGCGAACGACGCGACGGTGAAGGGCGGGACCTACTACCCGCTCACCGTGAAGAAGCATCTGCGGGCGCAGGAGATCGCGCTCGAGAATCGGCTCCCCTGCCTCTATCTCGTCGACTCGGGCGGGGCGTTCCTCCCGCGCCAGGACGAGGTGTTCCCGGACCGCGAGCACTTCGGCCGCATCTTCTACAACCAGGCCCGAATGTCCTCGCTCGGCATCCCGCAGATCGCGCTCGTGATGGGATCATCGACGGCCGGCGGCGCATACGTGCCCGCGATGAGCGACGAGTCGGTGATCGTGAAAGGTCAGGGCACGATCTTCCTGGGGGGACCGCCGCTGGTGAAAGCCGCGACGGGCGAAGAAGTGAGCGCCGAGGATCTTGGCGGCGCGGACGTCCACGCACGCAAGAGCGGCGTCGTGGATCACTACGCCCTCGACGACGCGCACGCGATCTCGATCGCTCGCGAGATCGTCGCGACGCTCGGCCCGCAGGCGATCCACTGGGGCGACGACCTCGCCCAACCCGAGGCACCCGCCCACGACCCAGCCGACCTCTACGCCATCGTGCCGGCCGATACGCGCACGCCCTACGACGTGCACGAGGTCATCGCGCGACTCGTGGACGGTTCGAAGTTCACGGAATTCAAGGCGCTGTATGGCCAGACGCTGGTGTGCGGCTTCGCGCGGATCATGGGCTTCCGGGTCGGGATCATCGCGAACAACGGGATCTTGTTCAGCGAGTCGGCCCTCAAGGCGGCGCATTTCAACGAGCTGTGCGATCAGCGCCGGGTCCCGCTCGTGTTCCTCCAGAACATCGCCGGCTTCATGGTCGGTCGCGAGTACGAGGAGGGCGGCATCGCGAAGGACGGCGCGAAGATGGTGACCGCGGTCGCGTGCGCCTCGGTTCCGAAGTTCACGGTGATCATCGGCGGCAGCTTCGGCGCCGGGACCTACGGGATGTGCGGACGCGCGTACGGTCCGCGGCAGCTTTGGATGTGGCCCAACGCGCGGATCAGCGTCATGGGCGGCGAGCAGGCGGCCATGGTGCTCTCTCTTGTTGGCACGTTCGACGGCGACGACGCGCGCGAGGCGTTCAAGACGAAGATCCGCGACCAGTACGAGACCCAGGGCTCGCCCTACTACTCGACCGCGCGATTGTGGGACGACGGCGTGATCGACCCTTTGGACACGCGTGCGGTCTTGGCCCTCGGCCTCGCCGCGGCCCGGCACGCGCCGATCGCGGCGCCGCGCTACGGCGTGTTCCGGATGTAGGCAGCCGGCCCGATGATCATCGAGACTCCCAGCGAGCTCGCGCCCGCCGACCTTGACGGGCTCGCGTCGCTGCTCACCGAGTGCGTCGATGGCGGGGCGTCGATGGGGTTCCTCGCGCCGCTCGCGGCGCCGGAGGCCGCGGCGTTCTGGCAGGAGATCGGGGGCGACATGCGGGACGGCCACCGGATCCTCTTCGTCGCGCGGGAAACGGCCGGGGGCGAGATCGTTGGCAGCGCGCAGCTCTCCCTGAAGACGCGCCCGAACGGCAGGCACCGGGCTGAAGTGCAAAAGGTGATGGTCCGGCCTTCGCAGCGGCGACGCGGCCTTGCGACCCGGCTCATGGCGGAGGTCGAGGCAGCGGCGAGCGAGCGCGGCGTTCGGCTGCTGGTCCTCGACACGAGCGAGGGGCCTGGCGGGGCTCGCGCGCTCTATGAGACCTTGGGCTACGTGTACGCCGGCGGCATCCCCGATTGGGCCCTCGACCCGGACGGGACACCCGCACAGAACGCGATCTTCTATAAGAAGCTCGCGCCCCTGCGCTGACCTGATCCCAGGCGGCGAGGCGGATAGCCTCGGCCACGGCTATCGTCAGCGACCGATGACCGAGCTGGTCCGTACCGCGATCGACGAGCGCCGCGTGGTGCGCATCACGCTCGCGCGACCGGACGTGAAGAACGCCTTCAACGCCGAGCTCATCGCCGAGCTTTCAGGCGCGGTGGCTGCCGTTCCGGCGGATGCACGCTGCGTCGTCCTCGCCAGCGACGGCGACACCTTCTGCGCCGGCGCGGACGTCGCGTGGATGGGCTCGATGGCCGATTTCACCGTTGAGGAGAACCGGGCGGACTCCGCGGCGCTCGCCGACCTCTTCGCGAAGCTCGACGCCCTCCCGATGCCGATCGTGGCCCGGATCCAGGGAGCGGCGATGGGCGGCGGTGTTGGACTCATCGCCGTCGCGGACATCGCTGTCGCGGTCGAGGAAGCGGTGTTCGCGTTCACCGAGGTGCGCCTGGGGATCCTTCCGGCGGTGATCTCGCCGTACGTCGTGCGCAAGGTCGGTCTGAGCTTCGCGACCGCTACGTTCACGACCGGCATCCGCTTCGACTCGCACCGGGCCTTCGATACCGGCCTCATCCACAGCGTGGTGGATGCCGGCCAGCTCGATCCGGAGATCGACCGATTCGTTGATGCGATCGTCTCCGGTGGCCCGCAGGCGGTGAACGCGTCGAAGCGCCTCGTGCGCGAGGTCGTTGGACGGGAACCGGCGGCGGTCCGCGACCTGACGATCCAGCGGATCGCCGAGGCTCGGGTCAGCACCGAGGGACAGGACGGGATGCGCGCGTTCCTCGAGAAGCGGCCGCCGTCGTGGCTCGGGGGCTCACGCCGCAAGAATTAGGCGCAGCAGCGCGACGACGGCGACACCGGCGAGGACCCCGGCGAGCAGGTTCCGTGAGCGGGCCACGACACCGATGACGACGATCGCGGCGATGAGCTCGGACCCCTTCGTCACGGTGCCGGCAGGCACGAGCACCGCGGGCCCCACGAGCGCGGCGATGATCGCGGCCGGCAGCGCATCGAGGTACCGGATGGCGCCGCGTGGCAGCGCGCTCGGAAGCGCCATCTTGAACGCGAACGCGCGCACGAGATACGTCACGATGGCCGAAGACGCGATCGCGAGCCAGGTCATTCGATCTCTGCCTTGTCGCGCAGGTCGGGAAAGAGCAGCACGAGCAGCGGCGCGAGCGCGCCTGCGGCGACGACCGCGATGACCGACGCCCCGAGATAGGCGAGCGCGGACGCCATGAGCGCCGCCACCAGCGCAACGGCAACGTCGGAGCGGCGGCGGACACCCAGGACGACGATCGCCATGAACGTCGCGGTGATCGCGAAATCGACGCCCAGGCGTCGAGGCTCACCGATCGTCGGCCCGAGGACGATCCCGATAACGGTCGCCGTATTCCAGAGGAGATAGAGCGCGACGGCGAAGGTCACGTAGTACGCGAGCTCCGTCCTCCCGCGGCGGAACCAGCCGATCGACATCGCGAAGGCTTCATCGGTGAGGAAGAACGCGGCGCCCAGTCGCCGCACTGTCGAGACGCCACCGAAGTACGGGCGCAAAGCGGCCGCCATGAGCAGGTGGCGGAGATTGATGAGCAGCACGGTCGCCGCGATGAGCGGCCAGGCGACGCCGTCCTTCAGCAGCTGCACCATCACGAACTGCGACGCGCCGGCGAACACGAACAGGCTCATCGCGACGATCTCGACCGGCGCCAAGCCGGACTGGCGGGCGACGACCCCGAACGTCAGGGCGACCACCGTGACGGTGACGAGCACCGGCCAGCCCTCGGCGAGCGCGGCGCGTTGCGGCGACAATGCCCGCACATGATGACCGTCCTCGTCGCGAATCGCGGCGAGATCGCGCGACGAGTATTCCGGACCGCGAAGCGGATGGGTCTTCGCACCGTGGCCGTCTACTCGGACGCCGATGCGAGCGCGCCCTTCATCCACGAGGCCGATGTGGCCATTCGGATCGGTTCCGCACCTGCGCGGGACTCCTACCTGAACATCGAGAGCATGCTCGGGGCCGCGCGCGAGAGTGATGCGCGACTCATTCACCCGGGCTATGGCTTCCTCTCGGAGCGACCCGAGTTCGCCGACGCGGTCGTCGCGGCCGGCCTGACGTTCGTCGGGCCGAGTGCGCAGGTGCTCCGGGTGCTCGGCGACAAGGCCGCCGCCAAGGCGGCGGCCGAGCGCGCCGGCGTGCCGGTGCTCCCGGGCTACCGCGGCGACGACCAGACCGACGAGGCGTTCATCCGAGCGGCGCAGGCGACCGGCTACCCGGTGATGCTCAAGCCCGCAGCCGGGGGCGGCGGCATCGGCATGCAGCTCGTCGGCACCGAGGATGCCATCCGCGATGCGCTCGCCCGGGCGCGACGAACGGCGATGGCGGCGTTCGGCGACGAGCGGCTCATCCTCGAACGCGCGATCGAGCGGCCCCGCCATATCGAGATCCAGCTGCTGGCGGACGGTCACGGGACCGTGCTCGCGCTGGGCGAGCGTGACTGCTCGGCGCAGCGCCGTCACCAGAAGGTGCTCGAGGAGGCGCCCTCCCCCGCCATCGATACGGCGCTGCGGGAGCGAATGGCGGGGGCCGCGATCAAGATCGCCACGTCCGTCGGCTACGTGAATGCCGGCACCTGCGAATTCCTGGTGGATGCGGCCGGCTCGTTCTACTTCCTCGAGGTGAACGCACGCCTTCAGGTGGAGCACCCGGTGACCGAGATGGTCTGGGGGATCGACCTTGTCGAGCAGCAGCTACGCATTGCGCTGGGCGAAAAGCTGTCGATCGATGCGCGGCCTCATGGGCACGCCATCGAAGTGCGGCTCTACGCCGAAGATCCCGCGATCGGCTTCCTCCCGTCCACGGGACAGGTCAGCCACCTGGCCTGGCCAGATGGCGCGAGGATCGACTCCGCGATCGAGGAGGGCAGCGTCGTCACCACCGACTACGACCCAATGCTCGCCAAGCTGATCGTGCACGCGAGCGACCGGCCCGCGGCGATCGCCTCGCTGGGCGCGGCGCTACGCGACCTGACGATCCTCGGGGTCCGCACGAACGAGCGGTTCCTGCGCGCGCTCGCGGCGCACCCGGCGGTCGTGGACGGCGTCGTCGACACCGGACTCATCGAACGCAGCCCGGAGCTCGCCGCGGGTGCCGGGTCCCCGCCCGACGCGGTGCGCGCGGTGGCGGCGGCGGCCTACGCGGCGAGCATCGTCGTCTCGACCGGGGTCCGCGATCCCTGGCGCACCCTTGCCGGGTGGCGTGCCGCGGCTCCGGCATCCACGATCGTCGTGCTCGACGACCGACCGGTCACGGTCAGCGGGACCGGGCCGTTCACGATCGAGGGACACGCGATCGTGAGCGACCTCGGGAACGCCGCCTGGCTTGTCGACGGCGAGCCCGCGATCGCGTCACGCGATGGGACGGACATCTGGGTCAAGTGGCGCGGCGAGACGTACGTCCTCGATACCGCGGGACGTGAGCGGAGCGTCGACGCGCTCGCGGGCACCGAGATCGCGGCGCCGATGCCGGGAATGATCATCGCGGTGCACGCGACGGCCGGCCGGCGGGTCAAGCGGGGCGAGCTCGTGTGCGTCCTCGAGGCGATGAAGATGGAGCTCCGCGTGGAGGCGCCCGCCGACGGGACGGTGACGAAGATCCTCTGTGCGGCAGGTGATCAGGTGCGGCGGGGTCAGCGCCTCGCCGAGTTCGAGCCGGCCCTCTAGCTTCTGGGGTCCGGAGCACCGTTCACCAACGGCCGCGGTGCACGACCTCGGACGACGGCTTCTTCCCCACGATCTTGAGCGACGGCGACGGGCGGTCGCTCGGCGCCTTGTGTCCGATGGCGATGGTGCCGACAGCGACGTACTCGTCGGGAATGCCGAATGCCGCCCGGAAGCCGGCCTGGTCGAAGACCCCGAAGAACACCGCACCCAGGCCGGCGTCGACCGCCGTCTGCAGGACGAGGAGGCCGGCCATGCCGGCGTCGATGTCCCAGTACGGAACGGGCCAGCGACTCTCGTCCATGTCCCCCCAGCCCTTGTCCGGCAAGGCGTATCGAGTCAGATAGGCGCTCTTGTTCGAGAGACACACGATGATCAGCGGCGCCTTGAACATCCCCGGCCAGCCGAACTCCTTCCGACGCGCGGGCGTCATCGTCGTGTCCCAGTAGCGCTCGGTCGCTTCTTTCCCGTCGAGCACGAGGAACGCCCAGCCCTGGCTGAACCCGGCCGACGGCGCGCGCTGCGCGTTCGCCACGATCCGCTCGACCACCTCGGGCGCGATCGGCTCGTCGGTGAACGTGCGGACCATCCGGCGCTTGCGAACGACGTCCTGGAACTCCATACCCCGACAATGTACGAATGAAGCCTCCGGCGCGCGTGCAGATCGTGGAGGTGAGCCCGCGAGACGGCCTCCAGGCCGAAGCGAGGACCCTGTCCACCGAGATCAAGCTCGAGCTGCTCGACCGGCTAGCCGACGCCGGCCTCACCGCGATCGAGGCGACCTCCTTCGTCAGCCCGGGCGTCGTGCCGCAGCTCGCTGACGCCGATGATCTGCTGACGCGCCTCCACCGCCGGCCGGGGGTTCGATATCCGGTGCTCGTGCCGAACGAACGGGGCTTCGAACGGGCCATCGCCGCGGGAGCGGATGAGATCGCCGTGTTCGTTTCGGCGAGCGAGAGCTACTCACAGAAGAATCTCCGCCGTGGATCGGCAGAGGCACTCGCGACCGCCTGCGTCGTCGCGCAGCTCGCGGTGGCACGCGGCCTGCGCGTGCGGGGATACGTGTCGATGGTCATCGCCGATCCGGACGACGGCCCGACCGATCCGCAGGCCGTGGTCAGGACCGGGACCGCGCTCCTCGACGCGGGCTGCGTGGAGCTCTCGCTCGGTGACACGATCGGCACCGGGACGCCGGCTCAGGTGCTGGCTCTGCTGGACGCCTTCGGGTCCGCGAAGATCGGGCCGGACCGTCTGGCGGTCCACTTTCACGACACCTACGGGCAGGGACTTGCGAACGTCCTGACCGCGATCGAGCACGGCGTGGCCGTGGTGGATGCCAGCGTCGGCGGGATCGGCGGCTCGCCATTCGCGAAGAGCAAGGGCGCGAGCGGCAACCTCGCGACCGAGGATGTCGTCTGGATGCTGGACGGCATGGGGATCAAGACCGGCGTCGACGTTCACAAGCTCGCTGCGACCGCGACCTGGATGGCGGCGCAGCTCGGCCGCGAGCTGCCGGGCCGCGCGGCGCGAGCCCTGTTCGGGTGAGGGATATCTTCCGCCTGTTTCGCCAGGGCATTGGCGCCGTCCTCGCCATCATGGCTCAACACCAGTACCTCACGCTGTTCGGTATCGTCGCGATCGAGGAAGCCGGCGTCCCGCTCCCCGCACCGAGCGACCTCGTCATCATGTTCTATGGCGACCGCGCCCGCGGGGACCCATGGAGCCTCGTGCAGGTCATCCTCGTCTGCGCAGCCGCATCCACGGCGGGGACGCTGGTCCCGTATCTGCTCACGCGCCGTTTCGGCGACGCTGTCGCGCACAAGTTCGCGGAATGGATGGACGTCGATCCGGCCAAGGTCGACATGTGGGAAGCACGCATCGCGAAGCGCGGCTTCATCGCAATTTTCCTCGGCCGACTGATCCCCGGACTGCGGGTCGCGATGTCGCTCATCGGCGGGACGGCGAAGGTGCCATTGCACGAATTCTCGGCGGCGGTATTCCTCGCGGGCGTCATCTACTGGACGTTCTGGACGCTGCTCGGGGCGTTCTTCGGTCCCGCGGTGCGTCGCCTGATCCCGCAGGCGTACATCGAATATGTCGTCATCGGGATCCCGCTCGCCTTCATCGGCTTCTTCATCTTTCGCTTCGTGCGGGGGCGGCAACGCCGTGCGCGAGTGCGACGCGGGGTCTAGAGTCCCGCCTATCCCATCGCGGAGGTATCTGATTGGCGTACGAGCAGTTCGACAAGCTGGTCGCTGAGCGCACTCCGCGGTGGATCGAAGAGCTCTCGGACTTCTGCCGGATCCCCTGCGAGACGGCCGTGCTGCCCGATCTCGCGCGCGGCGCGAAGTGGAC
>JANLWM010000204.1:0-11433 GCA_031364525.1 Chloroflexota bacterium
GCGGCGTCGCGCCGGGCGCCGACCTCGTGATCGCGAAGGCGCTCTCGGCCGGCGGAGGTACGGAGGACACGGTGCTCGCCGCGATGTCGTGGGCGAGCCGGCAGAACGTCCAGATCATGAACCTCTCCCTCGGCGGCCCGGGCTCGCCGACCTCGCCACTTGCGCGCGAGGTCGACGCCCTCGCCGCTGAGGGCGTCCTTGTCTGCGTGGCCGCCGGCAACGCCGGCCCGGCAGCGGGAACGGTCAGCTCGCCTGGCGATGCGCGCGGCGCGCTCACCGTCGGCGCTGCCGACAAGACGGGTGCACTCGCGTTCTACAGCTCGCGCGGTCCGGTGCACGGCGTTCGCTATCGGAAGCCCGACCTTCTCGCGATCGGCGGCGGCGCCACCCGCAACGCCGGCTGCGCGTACCCGACCGGCGTCGCGAGCGCGCGGGCACGCGTCCTCGCGAACGATCCGTGCGTGGTGCCGCCGCGCTACGTGCGGATGAGCGGAACGTCGATGGCGACCCCGCAGGTCAGCGGCATCTGCGCGCTGCTGGTCGAGGCGGCCGGACCGCTCGATCTGGGCGATCCGGTCGGCCGCTCGCGGCGGATCCGCCGTGCGTTGATCGGCTCGGCGCGGGTCGTCCCGGGCGCGACGAAGGATCAGAGCGGCGCGGGACTCGTTGACGCGGATCGGGCGCTCGCCCTCCTACGCGCGAAGGCAAGCTCCGCGGCCTGACCGCACCCGCCCACTACGCTCTCGACGCGTGCGCAGGGCTATGTCGGTCGCGTCGATCGCAGCGCTGGTCGTCGCGTTGTCGGTGACGCCGCGCGTCCTGGGCGCGATCGGACTCCTCCCCCACATCCTGCTCGAGCTTGGGTGGAGCGACGTGCTCGCGACATGGAATGACTCGCACCTTCCGGGGCACAGGCTCCCGTATGTCGACCTCGGCTTCGCGTATCCCCCGGTGATCGGATATCTCGCGGGAGCGATCTCCCTGCTGGTGGATGGCTTCGTGGGCTACGCGCTCGTGTGGGGCGTGGTCATAGCCGCTGCGTCCGCGGCCGGCGCGTTCGCGTTCGCGCGCCACGCCGGCCCACGACGGACGCTCCTCTACTGGGCCTGCGCCCCGCAAATGCTGCTGCTCTCGGGCATCAACTTCGATGTCCTGCCGGCGGCCCTCCTCGGGGCAGCGGCGATCGCGGCGCGCCGGCGCGCCGATCTGCGGGCGGGTGCGTGGCTCGCGCTCGCGACCGCGAGCAAGCTGTTCCCGGCGGTCGCGCTGCCGGCATACCTCTGGCGGCTCGTGTCGACGGGCACACCGCGGAGGGCCCTTGCGGCGGCGGCCGTCTTCGGCGGCGTGCTCGCCGTCGTGTACCTGCCGTCCGCGCTCGCACCCTACCCCGCAACGGCGTTCGTCGGGACCTATGCCCTGGGTGTCGCTGCGAACATCGATTCACCCTGGGTGCTCGTCGAGCGAACGGCGAGCGCTGCCGGCCTCGACGGGCGGAGCGCCGTGCTCGGGGTCACCTATGTCGGCTTCGCGCTCACGTACCTGCTGCTCGTCATGCCGCGTGCGCGCCGGGCCGCGGATCCGGCCATCTCCTTCGCCCTCGCGACCGTGACGCTCCTGCTCTGGTCGCGCCTGTACTCGCCGCAGTACTCGCTCTGGGTGCTGCCGTTCTTCGTGCTGCTCCCGCTCCGGGCGCGCAGCTTCATCCTCCTTTCGGTGGCGGACATCGGGGTCTTCTTCACGATCTATCCGCTCACGCTCGTCGTCGCGGAGAGCGACCCGCTGCGGCCGGCGTTCTTCGCGGCGCTCTTCGCGTTCGTCGCGCTGCGGGTCGTCGCGCTCATCGTCATCTGGCGCGACGTCGCGCGTCTGGCCCGTATCAGCGTCTAGGCTCGCACGCATGATCGGCCCTTCGGTCGCGATCGGCGTGATGGCCCACAACGAGGCGAGCAACGTTGGCCGCCTCGTCGATCGGCTGCTGGCCGTCGAGCTGCCTGGAGCGTCGACCGTGCGGATCGTGATCGTCGCGTCGGGCTGCACCGACGACACGGTCGCGGTCGCGCGTCGCGCCGCGGGGAACGACCCGCGCGTCACCGTGGTCGTCGATCCCGAGCGGCGGGGGAAAGCCGTGGCGATCAACCAGTTCATCGCGGCCGCCCGGGGCGCCGACCTCCTGGTGATGGAATCGGCCGACACGCTCCCGGAGCCTGGCGCGATCGCGGCGCTCGTCGCACGGCTCGCGGACCCATCCGTTGGCATGGTCGGGGCGCGCCCGGTACCGGAGGACGATGCGTCGACGTTCATCGGCTTCGCGAACCAGCTGCTCTGGCGTCTGCACCATGCCGTCGCGTCCCACTCACCCAAGCAGGGCGAGCTCGTGGCGTGGAGGAACGTGATCGAGTCGTTGCCACCGGATTCGGCGATGGACGAGGCCTATCTCGAGCAGCTCATCCTCCAGCGCGGCTATGCGCTGGCGTACGCGCCGGAGGCGATCGTCCGCAATCGCGGCGCGGCCACGATCCGCGCGTTCGTGCTCCAGCGCCGCCGCAATCATGCCGGGCACCGGGCCCTCGCCGCGGACAAGGGCTACCGGCCGGCGACCCGGGACCACTCCCTCGTCCTGCGGCTCGCCCTCGGGGAGCTCGCGATGCAGCCGCGGCGGGCGCACTGGTTCGTCCTCACCGCCGCTCTCGAGGCCTGGGCATCTGGGTTGGGCTGGTGGGACCACACCGTCGCGCATCGGAGCTATGCGATCTGGACGATGATCGAAGGGACGAAGGGCCTCGCCAACATGGCCTTCGACGCGTATCCGCAGGTCGGCGTCCTCTCAGTGTCGTACGAGCATCCCGAGCATGTCCTCGAGCTCCTTCGATCCGTGAAGCGCGATCCCTACCCGGCAAAGCGGATCCTCGTGATCGACAACGGCCACGCGGGCGCGGGGAGGCTCGTCCGCGAGGCGCACCCCGACGTCGAGGTGCTCCGCCTGGAGAACCGCGGGCTCGCGAGCGCGGTGAACATCGGGATGCGAGCGCTGCTGGCCCAGGGTTGTGAGTACATCCTTCTGGTCAACGACGACGTCGTGATCGCACGCGATTTCATCGAGCAGGCGGTCCTCGCCGCGGCCGCCGATCCCCGCGCCGCGAGCGTCACCGGTCCGGTCTTCTACTACGACGACCCCGAACGCCTCTGGTACGCCGGCGGCGAGATCGTGTGGTGGCTCGGGAAGACGTACCACCGTGGCCGGCGGGTGCCGTGGGGCCCCGCGTTCCGGATCGATCGGCGGATCACGTACGGTGGCGCCGCCGCGCTGTATCCGGCCGCGGCGATCCGCGCGACCGGAGAATGGGACGAGCGCTACTTCCTCATCTTCGAAGACTGCGACTGGTGCGCGCGGGCCACGCGCCTCGGATGGCATCACCTCTACACACCAGGCCCGAAGGCGTGGCACCGGGTCTCTTCGTCGTTCGGCGGCGAGAAGGCAGCGATGTACCTGTACTTCCTGTTCCGCAACAACTTGCGCTTCATGCGCAGGAACGCCAGGCCGTGGCACTGGCCGACATTCATCGGCTTCTTCGTGATCGAGTCACTGCTCCGCTATTCGCTCAGCGCGCTCACCGCACCCGACCGCTGGCGGCGTGAGCGGGCGATCTGGCTCGCGGTCGCCGATGCGTTGCGTGGTCGCTACGGCCGAGGCTCCTGGCTCCCGGACGAAGCGACGCTCGTCGAGCGACGTGCGGATGCCTGATGTGAGCGGTCTTGTCCGCGTGGTCCGGGAGCTCCGGGAGCTGGGGGGCCGGGCGATCTTCCGGGCCCTCGGCCCGCGACGATTCCACCGCCTCATCGGCGCCGTCCGCGCGCGCCGGAGCGGACAGGTCGGCTCGCACGAGCTCGCCGCCGTCACCGATGCGACCGACCGGTTCCACGTCCTGTCGTACACCGCCGGCGCGCTCGACAACACCTTCTGGTTCGGCCAGCCGATCCAGAAGTCTCCACTGGACTGCTGGATCTATCAGGAGATCCTGTTCGAGCTGCGCCCGGACCTGATCATCGAGACTGGCACGTACCTCGGCGGGTCAGCGCTCTACTTGGCGCATCTTTGCGACCTGTTGAGGCACGGCGAGGTCATCACGATCGACCGTCAGCAACGCGGCACCATCGACCATCCCCGAGTGACGCAGCTGGTCGGCGACGCGCTATCCGCCGAGGTGCTCGCTGTCGTCGCGGCGCGTGCGGCCGCGGCGCGCTCTGTCCTCGTCGCGCTCGATGACGATCACAGCGCTGATCACGTTCTGCAGGAGCTCGCGGCATACGGCCCGTTCGTCACTAGAGGGAGCTACCTCGTGGTCGAGGACACGAACGTCAACGGCCACCCGGTCATGCCCGGACATGGGCCCGGGCCGCACGAGGCCGTCGAGCGATTCCTCAGGACGAGCGAAGACTTCGTGATCGATCGGAGCCGGGAGAAGTTCCTGCTCACCTACTTCCCCGACGGCTGGCTGCGCAGGCGGACGCGCTGACGACGGAAGATCTTCGATCCGAGCTTGCCGCGATGTTCGCCGAGCTCGAGCGGGCGGATGCGGTGTACCGACCCTCCGCCTTCTGGGAGCGCCTGAACGCCGCCCATCTGGCCGCGCTCGCCGGCAGCGGCTTCGGGCATTTCAAGCGCACCCTCAACGAGACCTACTTCCAGTTCGGCTTCTACGCGTTCCCCCGCGCGCTGCCGTTGCTGCTCTGGCGCTGGCTGCGGCACCCGGTCACGAGCGTGCTCCGCGCCCGATTCGATCCGCCGGCGGCGATCCGGTTCGGGCGGCTCCTGGCGCCGTCGGTCGCGCTCTACGCCGAAGCGGTCGCCCACAGCCCGCACGGAGCGCTGCTGCGCGAGCTCGACGAGCCGGCACTCGGCGATCCGGTCGTGATCCGATACGGACGCCATCGCGTGACCCAGGACCTCTGCCACTCGGTGGAGGAGCACGCGACCATCGTCGGAGGCACCGCGGGCCGGCTTCCCCTCAGGCGGGTCGCTGAGCTCGGCGCGGGATACGGCCGCGTCGCCTACGTCTGGCTCCAGGCCGACCTCGCTGCGCAATACACGATCGTCGATATCCCGCCTGCGCTCTACGTCTCGCAGCGATACCTCACTGCGGTCCTGCCCAAGGTCCGTGCGTTCCGCTTCCGGCCATTCGAAACGTACGGCGAGGTGGCTGCCGAGATGGAGCAGGCACAGCTCGTGTTCCTCGAGCCGCATCAGCTATCGCTGCTGCCCGACCGCCACTTCGACGCCATGCTCACCATCAGCACGCTGCAGGAGATGCGGCCCGAGCAGATCGTGCGCTACCTCGAGCTGATGGCCAGAAAGACCGCGGGGGCGATCTATCTCAAGCAGTGGCGTCGGTGGCGGAACCCGATCGACGATGTCGTCATCGCGATGGGCGACTACCGGCTGCCTGACGAGTGGGAACCGGTCCTCTCCCGCCGACCGATCGTGCCCCGCGAGTTCTTCGAGACGCTCTATCTGCGCCGACCGAGGAGCTAGCCGGGCGCCTCGGAGTGCAGCGACCCTGCCTCGGCCAGACCCTCATCGCCGCTCATCGCGAAGACCGCTGCGAAGCCGAAGTAGTTCTGGAGAGACCGCCACGCGAGCCAGAGCACGACGCTCGGGAAGACCAGTGCCGCGCTCGGGATCCGGCGCCAGTAGCGCCACAGCAGGGCCAATAGGACGACGAGCGAGATCGCGCTCACCGCGCCGTAGACCCCGCGCGGGAACAGCGGCAGCTCGCCGTCGATCGCGAAGCGGATCAGGCCGACGCCGTACGGCTCGAGCGCTCCGAGGATCGGAGCCGTGATCCCGGCCACGAAGTCGGACGGGGACCAGACCAGGAAGGGCACGTTCGGTATCGCGCCCGCGACGAACGCGATCCCTGCACGCCGGATGGCTTCGGCCCGGCCGTGGCGGCGCCACACCGCGACGAGGTAGAACGGGATGAAGAACCAGGCCGGCTGGCGCGCGGCGGCAGCGAGGCCAATGAGGACGGGCGACCACCAGCGGCGTCCGATCGCGAGGAACGCGCCGAGCGTGAGGAGCGCCCACAGGGGATCGACGCCGGCGAGGACGTTCTGCCTCGCGATGACCGCGTTTCCCACGACGGCTGCGGTGACCAGGGGCCGCCACGGGACGCGAACAGTGCGGATGAGGACGAGGGTCAGCACGACGATCTCCCCGAGGTAGATGAACCGGATATCGGTCAGACCGAGGGCGATGAACGGGGCCGGAATGAGAAAGGAGAGGGCCGGGTAGTTATAGGTGGTGACCTGAGAGCCATCCTCGAGGTGGGTCGCGAGCGCGGGGTCGAGCCCGAAGTGGCGGAGCGCCTCGACGATGTTGAGATCGCGATACGGGTCGGCACCAGAGATGAACAGCTCCGCCGCGCGATGCACCGCCACGACGTTGTCGACGTGATACGACTTGCCGAGGATGAGCGCGAGTCCCACCAGCACGTAGGCGGCGAGAGCCACGCCCGTCGCGAGCGCATCACGAAGCGAGCGCCGCATCCGCACGATCGCCAGGATCGGCAGCACGGCAACGACGACGAGAGCCCAAATGTCATCCGGCGCGATCCCCAGCGACGCGACGACGAAGTGCCGCTCGCTGATGAGGGACGTGATCGCCACACCGAGCAGGCCGAGACCGATACGGCGGAGCTGCTCATCCGGATCGGTGGTGTCGCGCGCGAGCAGGACCGCGACGAGAAAGAACAACGCCAATATCGTCGCGATGGCCACCGACGCCGGATACAGATCGCCGAACGGCGTCGGCCCGAACAGCTCGAATGCCGGAGACCACAAGGCGAATGCCGCGACTGCGAGCGGTCGGAACATCCTCGGCGTCGCCATGTATGCGGCGGCCGCGGCGATCACGTAGAGCGAGAGCCCCAGGTCGTTGGTCTGCTCACCGAACTCCGCGCTCAGGTACATGGCTGCGAAGGCGACGAACGCCACGAGCGGCGCGATTCGCAGCTGGCGCCGCGGGACCGCGATGAGGATCAGGACGAGATACAGGAGGAATCCCCACGCGAACACGATGTCGCCACCCTCATCGATGGCGTGACGCACTGTCGCCGCGGACATGACGCCGGTGGCGGTGAGGAGCAGCCCGGCGCGGGTGATCGTGTCGGACGAAGACCGGGAGACCGCGATCACGCCATCCTCCGGTACGGCCAGAGACTCACGACGATCATGATGAAGAGGACGACGGGGATCGCGGCGGTGAAGCTCTCACGGTGCCGGGCCACCGCCAGGGCATAGAACAGCGGCGACACGATGAAGAGGACCGCGACGGCGGCGAGCGCGAGCCGGCGTGACGCGTCGGGCCCGCGCCGCACGAGGAGGACCGCTGACGCGATCGTGATCGGCACGAGCAGCAACAGGTCGTCGTATGACCACGTGTACACGGCTCCTGCGGACGAGAGCGCCAGCCACACGGCGAGTGACGCGTCGCCGGTCACGCCGAATCGCGTCGCGACGCCGAAGCCGACCGCGATGAGGGCGTAGGCCGCAATGGTTCCGACCGACCCGAACAGGTCGCCGAGCGCGACCGGCAGTGACGCGCTGCGAACGATGCGGACCGGGCCGACGTCACTGAGCCACGCGCCGATCCAGTGCGGGAAAAGCGCGGTCGAGATGGCGACCACGATGACGCCCGCCACGACGGCGACGATCGCGACCCGTCGATCGGCGAAGTACCGGAGAGCCGTGAACACGAAGAGCTGCGGCTTCAGCAGGAACGCCAGGCAGAGGAGACCGGCGCGGACCGGTCGGGCCGCGCGCAGCGCGAGGACACCGGCACAGACCGCGCCGAGCAGCAGGAATGTCCACTGGCCAAGGACCAGCGCATGGAACCCGGGCTGCGTGACGAGCAGTGCCAGGCCGAAGACCCCGTGCTCGACCGCTCGGCCCGGGAGGAACACCCGCAGGAGCGCCCGCAGCCCGAGCGCGCCGAGGGTGACGGTGAGGACCATCCAGATCCATCCGGCGACCTCCACCGGCACGAACCCGAATGGCAGGAGGGCCAGCGACACCCACGGGAAGTAGTCGTTCACCAGCGCGCCAGAATCGTGGACACCCTGCGAGTCGACGAGCGCGCGCCACCCGGTCGTCTCGTACGGATCGACCCCGTGGACGATCGCGTAGGCCCCGCTCCAGAGCCCCGAGAAGTCGTTGATGTGTGCGAGCTCGATGCGGCGCTCGAGCGGGCCCAGCAAGACGATGAACACGATCCCGATCGCGAGTCCCGCGAGATAGGCGAGATCGGCGCGGCGTTCTGCCTGCACGGTGGAACCCTAGCGCCCGCCCCTTCACTGCGTGCGGCCGACAGTGCACGATGAGGCGGTGACGGACGACTGCGAGCTCACCATCCTCATGCCGTGCCTCAATGAGGCCGCGACCGTCGGCGCATGCGTCGACGCGGGGATCGCGGCGCTGCGCGCGTCCGGCACCGCCGGCGAGGTCGTCGTCGCCGACAACGGCAGCACGGACGGCTCGCGGGAGATCGCGGCTGCCCATGGGGCACGGGTCGTCCCGGTCGACGAGCTGGGGTACGGCGCCGCGCTCGGGGCGGGCATCGCCGCGGCGCGCGGTCGCTACGTCGTCATGGCCGACGCGGATCAGAGCTATGACTTCTTGCAGGCCGGCGCGTATCTGGCGAAGCTCCGCGAGGGCTACGACCTCGTGATGGGAAATCGCTTTCAGGGCGGCATCGCGCCCGGGGCAATGCCGGCGCTCCACCGGCATCTGGGGAACCCGGTCCTTTCAGGTCTCGGCCGGCTGTTCTTCGGCAGCCCGGTCGGCGACTTCCACGCCGGCATGCGCGGCTTCCGGCGCGAGGCGATCCTCGGACTTGACCTGCGGACCACCGGGATGGAGTTCGCGTCCGAGATGATCGTTCGGGCGAGCCTCGCCGGCCTGCGCATCACCGAAGTGCCGACCACGCTCTCACCCGACAGGCGCGGGCGGCCGCCGCACCTTCGGACCTGGCGCGATGGCTGGCGGCACCTGCGCTTCCTGCTCCTCTACAGCCCGCGCTGGCTCTTCCTCTATCCGGGGATGTTCCTGCTGGCGGCTGGCACGATCGCGAGCGCACTGCTCATCCCGACCGCGCGCGTGCATACCCTCGTGTACGCCGCGGCGGCGGTCCTCATCGGGTTCCAGACCGTCTTGTTCGCGCTCTTCACGAAGATCTACGCGATCAATGAAGGTCTGCTCCCGGAGGACCCGCGATTCGACCGCATCTTCCGCGTAGCGACCCTGGAGGCCGGACTCGCGGTCGGGGGGTTGCTCCTCCTCGCGGGCCTCGCAGGCTCCATCTGGGCGCTCGCGGTGTGGGACGCGACGAGCTTCGGCGAGCTCGACCCGTCGGCGCTCACGATGCGGATCGTCATCGTATCCGCGACCGCGAGCGCGCTCGGCTTCCAGACCATCCTGTCGAGCTTCTTCTTCAGCATCCTGGGGCTGCGCCGGCGCCGCTGAGCGCAGATCAGGCCGTGGCGCGAGCCACGCGGCGGCTCCGCTCCCAAACATACATCGCGACCGCGGATACCTGGGTGCCCGCGGCGACGACGAGCACGACCCGTACGAGGGTCGCCGCGTCGTGCGGCGTCGCGATGATGAGCCCGAGCTCGATGACGACACCGACGGCGAGGATCACTCCGAAGCGCATCTCCCCACGACCGATGAAGTGGGCGATCCAGAGCGATAGGAACGCGTTCAACAGCCCCGCGACCGCGTACGGTCCGATGATGCCGGCCGCGAGCGGATATTGCGGGCCGACGACGAGGCCGGTGAAGAAGGCCGGCGCAGCGAGGTAGGCCGCAGTGACCGGGCCGCTCGTGACGAGCACGAACGCGAGCGCGATGAAGAGCATCCGGTCGGTGTCCATGCCGCGGGCCTGCGCCCGAGCGGTGCGCTCGAGCAGGATGAAGCCCGCGGCGATCGGGGCGAACAGGACGACCTTCGCCATGGTGATCGCGCCGGCGTACGCGCCCGCGTCGGTCGCCGAGAGGAGGGCCCGGCTCGCGACAGCGTCGATGTTCGTGAGCCCGGCGTAGGCCAGCATGATGACGCTCGCGAGGAGGAAGAAGCGCGTCTCGGCGGCTCCGAGCTCCACCTCGTGCACCGCGCCGCGCGCAGCGCGGAGCAGCGGGCCGAGAGGGACGAGCGACAAGAGCAGCCCGGCCACGAGCGCGGCCACCGCACCGACGAATGCCCCGCCCACGCCGAACCCGAGCGAGACCAGCCCGACGCCGACCGCCAGCCGAACGACGGCCTGAACGATGAAGTACCAGCCGAACCAGCCGAAATACCCAAGGCCCTGCAGCAGTCCACCGGTGAAGGTGAGCGGGGCGGCCAGCCAGAGGGCCACGCCGAGCAGGGCGACCGAGGCGGTCGGGAGCGCCAGTGCCGATCCGATCAACGGAGACGCGACCACGACGAGGAGCCCGGGGATGCTCGCGCCCACGAGCACCCGGGTGGTCCAGCGGCGAACGAACACGTGGAGGGCGGCCTCCTCGCCGCGCGCGCGGTACTGCGCCGCGATCCGCGCGGTCGCCGCCTGGATCACCTGCGCCGCGAGCGACTCGAGGATCAGGATGCCGAAGAGCGCGGTGAGGATCGCGTAATCGTCCGGCCGCAGCAGGCGCGCCATCACGACCTGGTAGCCGTAGGCGAAAACGTTCGCGATGGTGCTCGCGACCAGGACCCAGAGGGCCGCGCGGGCCGTCGC
Source organism: Chloroflexota bacterium (assembly GCA_031364525.1). GTDB lineage: Bacteria > Chloroflexota > Limnocylindria > P2-11E > P2-11E > UBA4735. The sequence continues at coordinate 10,772 of JANLWM010000204.1, forward strand.
GGCGCGGGCAGCGAGTGCCGCGAGTCGCTGCATCACGACGGAGCGTAGACGGCGGCACCGGCCGGCGCGGGTGGGCGCGGCCTCATGATGGACGTGCGGTGAAGCTGATCGATCGCGTGCTGCAGCGATGGCGGATCGCGGTCGCGGCATCCTGGATACCCGACGGTGCACAGGTCCTCGACGTCGGCTGCGCCGATGGCGCGCTCTTCACCGTGCTTCGTGGTCGGATCGGGGGCGGCGTCGGCATCGACCCCGATGCGCGTGCGTCAGCGCACGCCGGCGTCCGGATCGTGCGCGGCACGTTCCCCGATGACGCGCCCGACCAGCGCTTCGACGCGATCACGATGCTCGCGGTGGTCGAACACCTGCCGGCGGAGTCGTACGCGGGCGTCGGGGCGGCGGTGGCCCGGCGGCTGGCCCCCGAAGGCAGGCTCATCGTGACGGTGCCCGAGCCGGCGGTCGATCGGATCGTCGAGCTGCTGCAGCGGCTGCGGCTGGCGGAGGGCATGTCCCTTCACGAGCATCATGGCTTTCGGTCGGGGGCGACGCGGGCGATCTTCGAGCAGGCGGGACTCACGCTCCTGACCCACCGGCGGTTCCAGCTCGGACTGAACAACCTCTTCGTGTTCGAGCGTCCGGCGGACGGTTAGGCGGGCTGCGGC
>JANLWM010000305.1:0-1976 GCA_031364525.1 Chloroflexota bacterium
GCAAGCTCATCCCGGCCGGGACCGGTCTCCTGTCCCGCCGCGAGCAGCTCGACTGGATGCCCAAGCCGAAGGCCCTCGCCGGCCTGTTCGGGACCGACGAGGACGACGAGCTGCCGATCCTTCCGCCGGAAGAAGTGCTCAGCCTCGAGGACCTCGACGACGACGACGAGGAGGAGGACACCGAGACCGACATCCTTGATCTCGAAGGTCCCGAGGGCGAGCTCAAGGAAGCTCCGGCGACCGAGTAGCCGGACCCGAGCGCAGGACCACGAGGAGGGCCGCCGACCGGGCGGCCCTCCTTCTATTACCGGCTTTACGAAACCGCCCGGTCCCCCGCGTTGACGGGACCGCGGCCCAGCCGTCATACTTGTCGTCCGGCTGTCTTTCGAGACGGTGACCGCCTTCCCGAGCGGGGTAGGGCGGTCATTTCGCGCATCGGCCACGTCGCTTCTTGTGACATCGGTCGCGCTGCGCCGGGGGCCCTCGCCGCAAGGCAGGCGCCTCCGTCGGGGAACACCAGTGATACGCGGGCAAACGACGTTGTTCGTCTGCGCGCGTGTCGCCAACGTAGGAATACATCGCGAAGCGATGACAGGGGAGAACGAGCAGGATGCCGACGATCTCGCAGCTGGTCCGAAAGGGCCGTAAGAGCCAGAAGCCGAAGGTGGACACGCCCGCACTGCGCACGACCTGGAACTCGCTCGACCGCCGGTTCGTGCAGCTTCGCAAGGGCGCGCCCCAGAAGCGTGGCGTCTGCACGATCGTTCGCACCATGACCCCGAAGAAGCCGAACTCGGCGCTCCGGAAGATCGCCCGGGTGCGCCTCTCCAATCACATGGAGGTCACGGCGTACATCCCTGGCATCGGCCACAACCTCCAGGAGCACTCGGTCGTCCTGGTGCGCGGGGGACGAGTGCCGGACCTACCGTCGGTGAAGTACCACATCATCCGCGGCACGCTCGACACCGCGGGCGTCAAGGATCGCAAGCAGGGTCGCTCGCTCTACGGCGCGAAGAACCCGAACGCGAAGAAGCGGGCTCCCAAGTGAACCGAGCGAGAAGCGGCTTTGCCGCGACGAGCGAGTCATCCCGCCGGGGCCCTCTCCGGCGCAGCCGGAGATTGAGCTAGATGCCACGCCGAGCGCGTCCCACCGACCGACCGAAGCTCCCTGACCGCAAGTTCGGGAACGTGACCGTCCAGCAGTTCATCAACAAGGTGATGCGTGACGGCAAGCGTTCGACCGCCGAGGGCATCGTCTACGACGCCGTCGAGCGCGCCGAGCAGGCGACGCGGAAGCCCGCGGTCGAGGTCTTCGAGACCGCGCTGAAGAACGCCACGCCGCTCCTCGAGGTCAAGCCCCGCCGCGTCGGTGGCGCCACCGATCAGGTCCCGGTCGAGATCCCGGCGGCCCGCCGCGGATCGCTCGCGATGCGCTGGCTGATCCAGTCCGCTCGCAAGCGTCCGGGCAAGTCGATGGCCGAGAAGCTCGCCGGCGAGCTGATGGACGCGATGAACAACACCGGTGCCGCCGTTCGCCGTAAGGAGGAGACGCACAAGATGGCCGAAGCCAACAAGGCGTTCTCCCATTACAAATGGTGAGCGAAGCTCCAGCATTTGACGAAGTACAAGTGGTAGCGGTACGGCTGCGATGACGATCGAGACCAAGGCCGGAAAGGCCGGCATCGTGCGGGAGTACCCGCTCGATCGGGTCCGCAACATCGGCATCATCGCCCACATCGACGCGGGCAAGACGACCGTGACCGAGCGGATCCTCTTCTACACGAAGAAGATCTACAAGATCGGCGAGGTCCACGAGGGCGCTGCGACGATGGACTGGATGCCGCAGGAGCAGGAGCGGGGGATCACCATCACCGCTGCGGCCACCACATGCTTCTGGGCGGATCACCGCGTCAATATCATTGACACGCCCGGACACGTGGACTTCACCGTTGAAGTTGAGCGCTCGCTGCGCGTCC
>JANLWM010000340.1:0-1667 GCA_031364525.1 Chloroflexota bacterium
GTTTGGACGATCGTGCCCTTCGGGATGGCGATGTCGTCGGTCGTCTGGTTCGTGAACCGCACCGATCCGCTCGCCTTGATGTCGTCGTTGCGGGTACCCGTGGCGGTCCCGGTCACCTTGGCGTTGATCGTCGCGCTGAGCGGTTGCGCGCTCATGTCACCGCCGGGGCCGGCCCGAAGCGTGAACGTCACGCTCGGCATCGGCGTCGCTGCAGCGGCGACCGTCAGTGCTGCGGAGGGCACGACCAACCCGAGGACGATCACGCCCGCAGCGACGGCACTCGCGACGATCCCGAGCGTGCGGCGGCGGGACCCGGCGGCAGGCCCGCGTCTGCGGGGGACCGCTGCCGCGAGAGCGGCACGGCGGGGCGCCCCCAGGTGCTCGGTGGGATCGAGCTCCTCGCGCTCGAGCGAGCCCAGTGACGCGTACGCCGGAAGATGGACCGAGCCTGCGATCGAGCGTGCCCGAATCGCTCGACACGATCGAGATCCGCCGCGGGACCGCGGCCTGTCGCGCGACATCCAGGAAGACCGCGTTGCGCGCGAACGGCGCGTCCGCTGCGACGACCAGGACCACGGGCAGGTCGGGCGGCGAGGTCGCGATGCGTTCGCAGGCATCCAGGATGGTGGCACGCGCATCGAGATCGATGATCGTCCGACTCACCCGTAGATCTCCGCGCCCAGCGCCGCAGCGCTTGCCGCGACGAGATCGTCGGCCGAGAGCGACGCGTCGGCGACGATCCGCGGGACCAGGCTGGTACGCAGCGGAAGCACATCGACCGAGGCACCGCGCTCCGCACCAGCCATGACACCGAGCGCCCGCGGCAACCCGGCGAGGTCGTCCGGGATGCCCGCGGCGTACCACCGCCCCGGCAGCTCCAGCCCGAGTGAGCGCACGGTCGCGACGACGCACCGCGCCCAGACGTCGGCATCGGCAGGGCCATGCCTGGTGCTAAGGACGTCCCGTCCGACGGCGAACACCCGGGTCCCGGCGACGCGGCCATCGCGGACCAGGGCGACCGCCGTGACATCCGCGCCCACTCGGGCGATGCCTGCCTCGCTGACCCCCGACTCGGCGACCAGCCGCGCGAGGGCGTATGCGCCTGAGGTCGCCGTCGCGCGCCGCTTTGCGGCATCGAACGCGGCGGTCGCCCCGCCGGCCTGGACGAGCGGGGCGAGCGCCATGTCCGTGCGCACCTCGAGCTCCCGGCCGCGGTCACCGACGGGCGAGCCGAGTCGCCGCCCATCCAGGACGAACCCGCCGATATCGTCGCGGAGCTCCGCGGTCGCGATGCCCCGGAGCGCAGGATCGTCCGAGGCGAGGTCACGCGCCGACCGGGAGGCTGATTCCCGGGCGATCCTGATCGCCTTGAGCGCTTCGCCGGGCGACACGGCGTCCCGCTGATCCGCGCGCTCGAACGTGGTGCTGTCGTGATAGGTCCGGATGTCGTCGCCGTCGATCGCGACGACAACCCGCTCCGCCCGGCCCGCGCGCTCCGCCCCGGCGAACGCCGCGACGATCGCGGCAACGACCGCTCTGCGATCCGCGACGTACCCGCCGCTCACCGCACCTGTGCCGAGCGGGACGTTGCTGACACCGGTCACCCGGAAGCGGGCCTGCTCGCGATGGCCAACGTCGACGCGCACCGAGGTCGAGGCGAGCTCCAC
>JANLWM010000379.1:0-2552 GCA_031364525.1 Chloroflexota bacterium
CGCGGCCGTCGGGATCGACGAAGCGGTCCGTCTGGTGCGACCGGCCTCGCGGCGCGCATGGGCCGCGCCGGCGCTCGCCGCCCTGCTCGTCGTCACGTGCGGCATCTCGGCGGCGACGTTCCGCACCCTCACCTACGGGCAACTCGGCGTCGAGTCGACCCGCCTGGTGAGCAACGACAAGGGCGAGCTCGTGCCGTGGCGCACCCCGGAGAGCAGCGCGTACGACGACCCCGGTGGCGTGGATCGGCTCCTGCTGGCCGCGCATGCGCTGCCCGACCTGTGCGGCATCAAGGTCGAGGCGGTCCTACCCGAGTTCCAGGGTGGGTACACGTACCTCCACCGCGCGGTCCCGCTCTATCGGCTCGACGGACCGCCCCGGACATCGTCGTTCTTCAATTACGTCATCGCCCTGCAGACGACCGGGGCGCAGGGTGACGTGCGCGCGACGGACGGCGGCATGGCCCTCATCCGCCTCGGCGATCGCTGCGCCCCGGACCCGGCCTTCAACAACCGCCTCTAGGGCCAGTCAGCCTTACCGTTAGCCGGAATGGCACGCACGAAACGGGGCCGGGAGCGGCGCCGCTCCCAGCCCGCGACGCCCCCCACAGGGGCGTCCAAGGCGCCTCCAGCCGCTCCCAGGGCCTACCAGGGCCGGCAGGCCGCGACGGACGCGCGTCGGCGGGGTCCCGGTCCGGGCGCGCGCACCGTAGTGGCGGTCGGTGTCTTCCGGGACGCCCTTGCCTCGCAGCCGGTCGCGACGGCCATCGGGGCGGCGATCATGCTCGCGGCCCTCACCCTGTACCTCTTCACCGCCGCCCGGGACATCGTCTTCGGTGATACCCCGGAGCTCACCGCGGTGGCCCTGACCGCCGGGGTCGCGCACCCGCCGGGCTATCCGCTGTTCACCCTCATCGGCTGGGTCTTTGGGCAGCTGCCGTTGGGGCCACTGCCGTTCCGGATCGCGCTGTTCTCGGTCGTGTGCCACACCCTCACCGTCGGGGTCATCTACGCCGGCACCTTCCGGTTCACCCGCAGCATTCCGGCCGCCGCCGTCGCCGCGCTCGCGCTCGCGTTCTCACCGCAGTACTGGTCGTGGTCGCTCGTCGCCGAGGTGTTCCCGCTGAACGATCTCCTCGCTGCGACGATGCTGCTTCTGGTGGCGCTCTGGCACGAGCATCCGGAGCGGCGGGCGCTCTTCGTCGCCGGTGCCCTCATCGGCGGCCTCGGCGCCGCACACCACCAGACGATCCTCCTCCTTGGCCCGGCCGTCCTCTATGTCATGTGGCGCCAGCGGAAGGTCCTGCTGCGCGATCTGACCCTTGTCCGCAACGCCGCGATCGCGTTCGCCGCGGGTCTCCTTCCCTACCTCGCGCTCATCCCGCTCGCGGCCCGGCATCCGGAATTCAGCTGGACCGACATCCGCGGCGTTGGCGATCTCGTCACCCACATCCTCCGCAAGGATTACGGCACCGCCGCCCTCATCGCCGACCCCAAGTTCACCGGCGGCTCGACGTTCAACCGGATGCTCGCGGTGTTCCAGGAGATGGGGCCAGTGTTCCTCGTGCTCATCGTCATCGGGGCGCTGTTCGCGTGGCGGGTCCGCCGGTGGTACGCGACGTACCTGCTCATCGCGTTCGCGCTGGCCGGTCCGGCATTCATCGCCTACACGAACGCGAAGATCGACAACGACACCGTGCGCGCGGTCCTGACGCGCTTCTTCCTCATGCCGTACATCTCGATCGCGCCGCTGGCGGGCTTCGCGGTCCTCGCCGCCGGCACCCTCGCGAGCCGGATCAGGCTGTCCCGCCGCGCACTCGAGACTGGCGTCGCGGCGGTGGGGATCGCCGCTGCGCTCGTCTTCGTGGCCGTCGACTACCGCGAGATCGACCAGAGCAACAGCCATGTCGCGCGAACGTTCGGCGAGGATCTGCTCACATCGATACGGCCGAATGCGGTCTTCTTCGGCGGCGGCGATCCGGTCGTCTTCACCTTGGCCTACCTCCAGACGATCGAGCACGCCCGACCGGATGTGACCGTCATCGGGTCTCCGCTGCTCGGCGCTGAGTGGTACGTCCGCAAGCTCAAGCGGGAGCATCCGGAGCTCGGCCTCACCGATCGGCTCTACGGCGGCAACGCGACTCCGGTCAAGCGGATCTTTGACGCGAACAACAAACGGCCGCTCATGGCGATCGGCGACCTTCCGGACAACAGCACGTCCGGGTCGTACTACTTCGTTTCGCACGGCCTCATCTACGACGTCGTACCCACCGAGCTCTCGGTGGGGCTCGATGAGCTCACCGTGCAGAGCGAGGAGATCCTCGCGAAGTACCGCCCGGCGAACTACGACGACGTGAAGGGGCCGTTCCACACCTGGGAGCGCACGACCCTCGTCGATTACGCCCTCGGGTACTACCGCGTCGGCAAGGAGTACCAGATCGGCGGTGACTCGCTGAAGGTGAAGCAGCCCGCTCAGGCGGCGCAGCTCTATGCGACGGCGAAGCAGTGGTACGACCGGGCGCTCGCGGTGCTCCCGACGCTGACCGAAGCGAAGG
>JANLWM010000052.1:0-3529 GCA_031364525.1 Chloroflexota bacterium
AGCACCCGCTCCGGCGAGATGTAGCGGGCGGTGCCCACCAGCTCGCGTTCGTCACTGTCCCGCGCGGCGCGCGCGATGCCGAAGTCGGTGAGCTTCGCGTTCCCGTCATCGTCGACGATCACATTGGCCGGCTTCACGTCGAGATGGACGAGCCCCGCGCGGTGGGTCGCGTCGAGCGCCGCGCCGATCTGGCCGACGATGCGCACCGCCTCACCGATCGGCAGCGCGCCGCGCTCGGCGATCAGGTCGCGGAGCGAGCGTCCGCGGACCTCCTCCATCACGATGAACGCGTCGTTCCCGTCCTGGCCCTCGTCGAAGATCGTGACGATGTTCGGATGGCTGACCGAGGCGGCACGTCTGGCCTCTGTGGTGAAGCGGTCGCGGAACGCGGGATCCGCTGCCGCACCGAGGATCTTCACCGCGACGTCCCGGTCCAGCCGCTCGTCGTGCGCCCGCCACACTTCGGCCGTGCCGCCACGGTCGATCCGGTGGCTGAGGCGATAGCGCCCGGCGATGACGCGTCCGGTCAGGTCCGCGGTCTCGTCCCTGCTCACTGCGCCGTTACGGGCAACTCCGGTGCCGCCCCTAGGTCAGGGCAACGAGGGCCGCCAGGGCGTCCTCGTAGATGGTGTCGCTGCGCGCGATCGTGAGCTCCTCGCCGAGGAGGTCCCCGACGCCCGGCCGGCCGAGGGGGACGGTCCGCTCCGCGACCCCGCGCCCGCCGATGGTGACCAGCGCGGTCGCGTGGCTTCCGTTCTCGGCGCGCTTCACGACGAACTCGGCGTGCTGGCCGTCGTGCTCCGCCTGGATCCGCAGCCCCGAGAGGTCGCCCTCGTCGACTCCGCGCATGAATCGCGGCCGCACGCGCACCTGGATCTCCAGCCGGTCTGCGCGCCGCATGTCGAACAGAAGGCCACCGGCCTCCGCGGGTGCGAGCGACTCCTCTGCGGTCCAGCCCAGGCGCGAGGCCAGCCAGCCGATGAAGAGGAGGGCCTGCGACGGGTGGATCTCCCGGCCATCCGCCTCGACCGCGAAGCCGACGCGGATGCCGGTGATGCCGTCGAGGAAGGGACGCCACGCTGGAACGTCGAAGAACTGCGAGGTCAATTCGCGCCACGGCGTGATGCGCGTCCAGTTGAAGTCGGTGACGCCGTAACGGCCGTGGCCCGAGCGCGCGACCGCGTGGAGCCGGGGGAGCGTGCGGTCAGGTCGCGCGAAGTCGGCCGAGTCGACGATGAGCCGGTCGGCCAGCGCGAGCAGCTCGTCGAAGTACCGCGCGTCGAGCGGAGGGGTCTCCGTCCACCAGAGGAAGACCGGAAGGTCGGGGAGCAGGAGCGGGATGACGGCGCTCGCGAGCCGCTGGTCGCAGTCGCCGCGCGCACGGATCAGGATCTGCTCGTAGCTCACCTGCTGGCTGTCACCGGGCGCCGGCAGGTGACAGTGCATCTCGAGCTCGGGAGTCTTGTCCCTCGGCGCGCGATCCGTCACAACGACGATCGCGCGCGACGGATGCCTCGCCGCGAGCACGTCGATCGTGGCCGCTGCGCGGCGGGCATGATTCTCGCGCGTCGCAAAGACCACGAGGTTGAGGACGCAGGCGCGCGCGACCGGGACGCCGTGCTCCGTCGTCTTCGTCCCCGTCGATCGACGCAGGCGCGAGAGCTCGCGTTCGAGCGCCGACACCCCGTCGGCTCGCGCGCCCCAGACGCCTTCGTCGATGCTCGTCATGACGCTCATGGCTTGCGCCAGGTGCGCCCGTCCCGCGCGATCAGGAGATCGGCCTCGGTGGGGCCCCAGGTGCCGGACGGGTAGACCGGCAGATCCGCCTGTCCGGTCGCCCAGGCCTTCGCGATCGGATCGACGAACCGCCACTGCTGCTCGACCTCGTCCTGACGGGTGAAGAGCGTCGCGTCGCCGCGCAGCGCGTCGAGGATCAGCGTCTCGTATGCATCGGGCGCGTCCACCATGAACGACGCGCCATAGTCGAAATCCATGTTCACCGAGCGGATCCGGATGCCCTGGACCGGGACCTTCGCCCCGAACTTCAGCGAGATCCCCTCATCCGGCTGGATCCGCAGCACCAGGGCGTTCGGCTCCATCCCTTCAGCGGCATCGCGCGAGAACACCTGATGCGGCGCCGCGCGGAACTGGATCGCGATCTCGGTCGTGCGCTTGGGAAGGCGCTTCCCGGTGCGGAGGTAGAACGGCGTCCCCTCCCAGCGCCAGTTGTCGATGTACGCGCGGATCGCGACGAACGTGTCGGTCGTCGAGTTCGGGGCGACATCATCCTCGTCGTGGTAGCCGCGCGCCGGTCCGCCCTCGATGAACCCCGGCCCGTACTGGCCGCGGACCACGTGGGTCTCGACATCATCCTCGGTGATCGGACGGATCGCCCGGAGGACCTTCAGCTTCTCGTCGCGCACCGCCTTCGCATCGAACGCGACCGGTGGCTCCATCCCCACGAGCGCTACGAGCTGCAGCAGGTGGTTCTGGACGATGTCACGGAGGGTCCCGGCCTGTTCGTAATACGCCCCGCGCTCCTCGATACCCAACGACTCGGCAACGGTGATCTGGACATGGTCCACGTACTGGCGGTTCCAGACCGGCTCAAAGATGCCGTTCGCGAAGCGAAGCACGAGGATGTTCTGCACGGTCTCCTTGCCGAGGTAGTGGTCGATGCGGAAGATCTCGTCCTCGGTGAAGACCCCCTGGACCTTCTCCGACAGCGCGTGTGCGCTGGCGAGGTCGTGTCCGAATGGCTTCTCCACGACGACGCGGGCGTTCACGTTCTCGGTCAGGCGATGCTCCTTGATCAGATCGACGATGGGTCCATAGGCGGAGGGTGGTGTCGCGAGATAGAACAGCCGGTTGCCGCTGGTACCGGCGCGCACGTCGAGATCGGCCAGCGTGTGACGAAGCGTCTCGTAGCCTTCGCCGTCACGCGTGCAGACGTAGTGGACGCTTTCGGCGAAGCTCCGCCAGACGTCCTCGTTGATCGGCTTCGTGCGCGAGTACTGCACCAGGTCGGCGTGCAACGATTCGCGGAACTGCTCGTCAGTGAGCGCCGCCCGGGCCGCTCCGACTCCGGCGAGGGCCGCTGGACCATCCAGGAGGCGATCGCGCACGATGTCCCGATGACCGCGCTCGCACACTCGCTCTTCGCGCGGTTCTCCTCGCGCCAGGAGGAGAGCTACGCGATGAAGCTCGCAGCCGCCCTCCGCAATCAGTTCGGTGGACATGAAGTGAAAACTGAGTGACCATCGCGCCGCCGCTTCAGAACCCGCTGCGGGCCGGAGCGCGGATCGCGCGGACCCCGCAGCCCTGCGCGCTCGTCATCTTCGGCGGCACCGGAGACCTCGCCGCCCGCAAGATCGTTCCCGCGCTGTACAACCTCGCGCTGCAGCGCCTCCTCCCCGCGGCATTCTCGGTCGTCGGAGCGGCCCGGGCGGCGCTCACTGACGAGCAGTTCCGCGAATCGTTGCACGCCGACCTGGTGCAGTACTCGCGCACGAAGCCGATCAACGAGGAC